>DATJHZ010000427.1:0-5452 GCA_035493595.1 Cyclobacteriaceae bacterium
GCTTAACGATGTCTTCATGAACGGAGAAAGTAGTAGGTGCAGCTGTTTGAGCTGAGGCCAGACACGCAATCAGCAAAATCGTCGACAATAAGATTGAGACTTTTTTCATTGTGTTTGGATTTAGTTAGAAATAAAACATTATATAATTTTCAGGCATAGCGTGACAATTAGTCTTTGTAGAAGCTAACACTTCAAACATTCACTATTCAATGTCGTTTGCTTAAGTTCCTCTGACATCCTCTCTTATGGAGAGGAGAGAGGTGAGGCTATAAAATAAAAACTTAAGTAAACGACATTAAATTCACGAAAATTGAATGCCATCTCAACTACACAATAAATTCAAATTTTTATTTCCAGTAAAAAAGGGCGGGCTTCACAGTTCTGTTAAATAACTGGAGTAATACTATAAGCTATGAAATACTAATGACAAACGCAATAACTATTGCGCAGGGCAACAATGTAAACTACTGTTGAGATAGGAAAATCAATCCTTATCTTAAAAAATAATAAGGCACAATGAAAAAAAATATTTAACGGGTTGTCCTATTTCGCTGATCTCAGTCTTTATGGGGATGTAATCAAAACATTCACTAAATAATTAACAAAATGAAACAAAGACTTAATTTTTACGAAAAGGGACTCAATGCAATGAAACCCCTGTTTAGTTTAGGCGCGTATTTGGCGAAGTCGTCAGTTGAGCAATCGTTACGTGAATTAATCAATTTCCGTGTATCACAAATTAATGGTTGTGCATATTGCCTTGATATGCACTCAAAAGATTTACGTGCTGCAGGTGAAACCGAACAACGGCTTTATATGATGAATGCCTGGTGGGAAACATCGCTTTTTACCGAACGCGAACGTGCTGCATTTGCCTGGGCAGAAGCCGTAACAAAAGTTACAACTGGGTATGTGTCAGATGAAGTTTATCAGGAAGCCCGAAAACAATTTTCAGAGGAAGAATTAGTTGATCTCACAATGTGTGTGGTTGCTATCAACAGCTTCAATCGCATTAACATTGCTTTCCGCATTCCTGCCGGAAGCTATAAGGTGGGACAACACGCTGCACTGCTTAATTAAGATTTATTAACAGAGAACGAGTAATGTATCAGAAATTCAAATTATAAATAGCATGAAAGAGTTTTTGTTATTATTCCGCCAGCCAAGTTACGACTACAGCAAAGTCTCTCCGGCAGAAATGCAGATGCTGACAAACAAATGGAAAGATTGGGCCGGAGCTATTGCAGCACAGGGAAAATTAGCCAGCAACGGTCCACGTCTTGATACGGGTGGTAAAGTACTCAAAGCTGGTGGCGTTATTACGGATGGTCCTTTTGTTGAAATAAGAGAGCGCCTTGGTAGTTTTATTATTGTTAAGGCCGATAGTCTTGATGAAGCTACAACCTTAGCGCACGGCTGCCCGGCCATTGATGCTGGTGGTAGTGTAGAGATTCGAACTGTTCTTAATTTTTAGTGCCAGCAAAATACCCACGCATTAATTTGTGTGGGTATTTTTATAAAATATTTATTTCAACTTACATTACACCATTTAAGCAGAGCGCAGGTGCATAGTAGGTTATAAGATTCAGAAAATTATTTTATTTTCTTTTTTATTAACCTTCCAATTTCAACGGCACTTCTTCCATAAGCTTCCTGAATTCTATATCCTGCATGATAACCAAATCCGATACTTTCTATACCAGGAACATTTGTCACTGAAATTTGCGCAAATACATTGGTTGGATCTGATGTTTCAACTATGTATACATCAGCATCAATTCTAGCGGAGGCGCTTTGTACTCCAACATTGTATCCAGGCTCGGTTCGGGTAGTTTCAAAAATGAGAGTGTATTTGGCTTCGTCCTTGGTTGAAAGAGAGGAGTATTTTTCAAACATCTCAATGAAACGTGGTTCAAAACGATCTTCGCGATCTGAAAACCACGCCGACCGCCATCCCTCTCCACTTCCTGGTACTTTAGCATTGTACTCGCTTACCTTTCGTTTGATGTAATCCGCTTCATTAATACCATCATCACCAATAAGCATGTTAGTATAAACAAATTGAAGATGAATTGCTTTTTCTCCTTTCAGAAATTCCAGATCACCATCAACTAATTTCACCTGCATTTTTGGTTGTTGAGTATAACCGTTTATTGCTAAAATGGATAGTGCAATTACAAGTAGTTTTTTCATAGTTTGTTTAAACAGTACTGTGTTACTTGGGAGAATAATTAATCTTCCCAGGATTATGGAACAGAAGTATATATCTTGCAAAGATATAATATCATAGTAAAATCATTTTGAAGAATAAAAATACAATCCCCGATGATTTGAATATAGTAATCAAATCAATCTATAATCAGCATGGTTTTGTTTGCACTCATCCTCTAGCGGAACTAGAGAGCACTGAATATCGTGCCTGCACATTCAAAATAAATAATAAGTCAGTGCGATATCGTGAGGCCAAAATAACACCAACGAAGATTGGACAGTTTGTTACACTATGGAAACGAATTGAAAAAGGACCTATTCAACCCTTTGATATATTAGATGATATTGACATGGTGATTATCAGCGTACGAGATAAAGAACACTTAGGGCAGTTTATCTTTCCGAAATCCATTTTAATTGAGAAGGGAATATTAACAAGCAAAAATAAAGAAGGTAAGAGAGCTCTAAGAGTTTATCCGCCTTGGGATAAAACGGATAGTAAGCAAGCACAGAAGACACAGCAATGGCAATTGAATTACTTTCTGGAAATCTCAAGCATTGAATCTTTTGATTCAATCAGAATGAAAAGCCTCTTTATGCAGACAAATAACATTGCTTTGTAAAACTACACCACCTTCACTTTAAGTGTTGATCCTTCTTCATCAACAACAACTATAGTTTCACCCTTTTCAATGTATCCACCTTTGGTGAAGGCATCATAGAGTTCGCCATCAATTAATACACGACCACTTGGGCGCAACACGGTATGAGCTACACCTTGTTTGCCAGTCATAGGTTCGCGATTGAAATTGGCTGAGTAACCTTCCTTACTGTGTTGCGTATCCGTGAGTGCCATACGTTGAAAGGCTTTGGTGTTAGTCAACGAAGCACTTCCAAAGAGCAATAGCGCCATGCCTCCCATAATTCCTCCCATGGCTGCAGCTGTGGCGAAGAGAATATCTTTCATCCGAACAAATTCAAAGTCGAATGCTTTGTTGTTAATCATGATGAGAATCAATGCCCCGAGTGTTAGGGTTATACCGGCAACGCCTGCTACACCAAAGCCCGGGATAACGAAAATCTCAAGCACAATGAGAACTATCCCAATGAACAACGCCAGTATTTCCCAGTTAGCGGCAAGTCCGTTGAGATAATATGGTATTAAATACAATGCCAGTGCTATGAGAGCAGCGAACAATGGAAATCCAATGCCAGGCGCCTGCAGTTCAAAATAAATACCACCAATGATAATGAGAATGAGTATTCCGCTGATAAAAGGATTCATAAAGAAATTAACAATCACATCAACAGAACTCAATTCAAAATGATCGATTGTATATTGACTAACCTTGTTCTTTTTGAGAATGTCTTCAACAGATTCAACCTGTCCATTGCAGTAACCATGTTTGATAGCTTCTGATGTTGAGAAGGTGATAATCTGTCCGTCTTTTTTTAAACTGTCAATAACAATCCGTTCATCAACCATACCCTCGGCTATTTTCGGATCGCGTTTATTGGCTTCCGCCGTTGAGCGCATGAGTGAACGCATATACGATTGATATTTTTCAGGAGCTTTCTCACCATCTGAATTCACTACAGTAGCAGCACCAATGCTTGCTGCAGACGACATATAAATACTATCGCAGGCAATGGAGATCAGTGCACCGGCTGAAGCAGCGTTGTTGTTAATGTAAACCCAGATTGGTTTCTTGAAACTGATTAGCTTATGAACAATATCTTCGGCATCCGTCATAACACCACCATAGGTATTCATTTCCACAATGACGATGTCTGCTTTAATTTCTTCCGCATGAGCCAGTGCTAATTCAACATTGCGAGTCATTCGGGAGTCAATCTCATTTTTAATCTCCATCACCATCACTTTCTTTTTTTGTGCCTGAACAGCAACAAGACTTGCCAAGAGTAGAATGGTTGTGAGAATATATTTTGTTTTCATAAAGTTTGCTTACTTGTTAAACGCAACGACGGAGTTCTCGGGTTGTGATTCCTTGAAAATCATCCTTAGTTTAGCACAAAATTAGCAATTAACCAGCGTTGGCAGACAGACTTCAATTTAACTTTTCACAGACTTTTCCTGGTGCGATCTGGAGTACCCTGGTTGTTCCACAACAAAACCTGCTCATATTGGAAGTTCGTGATGAAGATAAACGCGAAGTCAGGTTTTCAGCTTTTGACTATTTACAGAATTCATTTCGTTGGAAAGATCTTTTACTGGAGGAGCCCTGGTGGATTGGCTTAACTGCAGTGAGTGAGAATATTTTATTGCTTCACCTTTATCAGAATACTGAAAATCCTGACGAGAAGAGCCTGATGGCTTTTGATATTCTGAAACAGAAAGTTTTATGGCATTTGAAAGACTTCGCCTTTTCTTATCTGGAAGGTAATGCAGTGGTTGGCATGCAATCAAAACCAGAGATACTTGCCAGAACTCTTGATCTCCGAACTGGGGAAGTTATTCCGGATAGTCATAATAAGAACCCGTTATCGGGAAATATATCAGCTATTAAACCGTTTCAGTACGTTGAAGGGCATGCTTACTTTGATACGGTTAAATCTTTTCTGGCGATAAAATTGAATATTGAGCCGGTTTCCAGTGTGGAATACGTGGAGTATAACTCGCTTATTTTTATTTCGTATTATGTTAAAGAAGAAGGTTTAGTCAACTATTTAGTTGTGTTTGATGAAACTGGCACTCTGGTTGCTAAAGAGAAACTAGGCGACCAGTTAAAAGGAATAGGCTTTGAAACTTTTTTCATCCTTGCCGGATGCTTAATTTTCGTGAGAAATAGAGGTGAGTTGGTTAGTTATAGAATTGTATGATAAAACTTTTGATTGTTGCGTTTTCATTTTTTAGTCCCCAGGCGGCCCGCGATTCTGTTGGGATAGAAACCATTAACGGAAAAGTATTTGTTATCCATAAGGTTGGTGAGAAGGAGACCCTGTACGGCATTTCCAAGCGCTACGGCACTACGGTAGACGATATTCTGAAATATAACCCAACCGCCGATGCTGGTCTGGAAATCGGCAAGATTCTTAAAGTTCCCTATACTCCCAAAACAACCGTTAAGGCAAGCTCTGGCGGAGGATTGGTTCACGTTGTTACAGACAAAGAAACACTCTTCAGCATCTCCAAAGCCTACAATGTTTCAGTAGACGAATTGAAGCAATGGAATAATCTGACTTCAAATTCTCTTTCACTTGGTCAGGAGCTAACGATAAA
>DATJHZ010000428.1:0-3691 GCA_035493595.1 Cyclobacteriaceae bacterium
GCAATCTCATGTTAGAGTAGTGTAAGATATACATTTTAGTTGTTGCACCCACTCATCATATCATCAGGTAAAAGATCCACTATAATCATTAACTTTGGTTATATCGAGTATCCGAATTTCTCAAGTAGTACAATGAAAAAAATTCTATATCTGTTTTGCCTTATTTCATTAGGAACCCAACTCAAAGCTCAGGACTTTGCCGACAGCAATCTGCCCATTGTTATCATAACAACAGATAATAACCAGTTTATACCGGATGAGCCAAAGATTCTGGGCAACATGAAAATAATTTACAACGGACCTGGAGTTCGGAATTACCTTACCGATCAGAATACTCCATCAGCACTGAATTACAATGGTAGAATAGGAATTGAGACAAGAGGCTCTACCTCTCAATTCTCCGATAAGAAACCCTACAGTCTTACAACTTTACAACCGGACAACGTAACCAACAACAATGTTAGCCTTCTGGGCATGCCGAAAGAAAATGATTGGATACTAAATTCTCTGGCGTTCGATGCTTCCATGATCCGTGATTACATATCCTATAATCTTTCGACGATGATTGGTGAATACGCACCTCGCACACAATATTGTGAAGTTATTGTAAATGATAGTTATAGAGGACTCTACATTTTAATGGAAAAAATAAAAGTAGATGATAATCGTGTAGACATCACCAAAATTAAACCGACCGATAGTACGTTACCAGATGTAACAGGCGGCTACATAACTAAGGCTGACAAAATTTCTGGAGTTGATGTCTCTGCATGGATAATGGTAAGTTATATCAGTGACACAATAAATTTCATTCATGAATTTCCAAAACCAACAGATGTTACAGCAACTCAAAACAATTATATAAAATCGGTATTTGAAAAACTGGCCAGTACAACTAATAATTCATCAATTACAAATGGATATCCTTCTATTATTGACATTCCATCTTTTGTAGACTTCATGCTCATCAATGAATTGTCTGCTAATGTTGATGCTTATAAGTACAGCACATTTTTTCATAAAGATAAAAATGCAAAGCTTCGTGCAGGTCCTATATGGGATCTGAATTTAACCTATGGCAATGATCTTTTTTTCTGGGGACTCGACAGAAGTAAAACCAACCTGTGGCAGTTCGATAATGGCGACAACATAGGACCAAAATTCTGGAAAGATCTTTTCAATAATTCACAATTCAAATGTTATCTCTCCAAACGATGGAATGAATTAACAAAAGCAGGTCAACCGCTTAATTTAACAAGCCTTAGTACCTACATTGATGAGACTGTTACTCTCACCAGTGAAGCCGCAGCAAGAGACAATACCAAGTGGTTCATTAATAACAGCGGACAGATTGATGGAATAAAAAGTTTTCTATCAGCCAGGATAACGTGGATGACTACTCAATTGGGGTCATCTTCCGCTTGCAGTAACATTACTACACCTCCGTTGGTCATCAACAGGATAAGTTATAATCCCAGTACAACGGATGAGTTCAAAAGTAGTAGCGATCAGGAGTTTGTAGAGATCATTAACAACGGAAGCGAACCCATTAATTTGACAGGTGTTTATTTCAGCGGTACCGGATTTGTTTACCAGTTTCCTGCATCAACTATATTACTACCAGAAGGTGTTATACAATTAGCTAATGACAGCGATACATTCAATGATCTTTATGGCTATTCACCTTTTGGTGAATTCAGTCGTAACCTTTCAAACAGCAGTCAAAAATTAACGTTGGCCGATGCATTCGGTAATATAATAGATGAAGTAGAATATTCAACAGAGTCGCCGTGGCCCGATGCTGATGGCAATGGGAGTTACATAAAATTAAAAGATGCCAGCCTCGATAATAACATTGGTTCGAATTGGGAAGCCTCTACAGAAGTTCCCTTTACCAACTGGGTTGTTACTGCTGTAGACGAACCCTTAAAGTTGCAAGTTGAACTTTTTCCGAATCCTGTTGACGAAACATTAGAAGTTTCAGCAAGTGGCACCATTACCTCGTTGCAATTCTGCGACCTTCAGGGACGATTACTGGAAACAATTCACCCCGCTTCAACCTCCGTCACCCACGACATCAGTAATTATAAAAGCGGAATATATCTGCTTACTGTAAAAACTAAGAACAATACTGTTGTGAGAAAAGTAGTGAAGAAGTAGAATTAAATTTCAGTTGTCAGTTCAAGGTTTCAGGTTGCTTACGTCAGCCAACTTGAAACCTGAAACTTGAAACTTTCTAATTCTTAAACATTCACACGCTCCATCTTAGGCACCAGTACATGCATGATAGTCCATGCCAATAAGTATGCTGCGCCGCAAATAAAGAACATAATGTAATAAGCTGTTTCAATTTGCCCGATAGCTCTGTAGTGCACAAACATATTTTTCTGTACCAAGAGTGTGAGTGCTATTCCACCGAGAGCGCCAAACATTCCTCCAATGCCTGTTACTGAACCTACTGCCTTCTTCGGAAACATGTCGGATACCGTTGTAAAAATATTTGCACTCCATGCCTGATGCGCTGATGTTGCTACACCAATTACCAATACAGCAAGCCACATATTCATAGAGCCCAACACCTGTGCAAACACAATAGGCAATACAATGAATGCGTAGGCAAGCATGGAAGTTTTTCTTGCTCTGAATACCGGCCAGCCTTTCTTAATAAGATACAATGGAAGCCATCCTCCCCCAACACTTCCAAACGTAGAGATGATATAAACAATGGCAACCGGAAACGAAACGGCAGTGCCTTGCAATCCATATTGGCTCTGAAGAAAATCTGGCAACCAGAAAATATAAAACCACCAGATGGGGTCAGTAATAAACTTACCTAAAACGAACGCCCAGGTTTGTTTAAAACCTAAAAGTTTAATCCATGAAACTGACTGTTCTTTCTCCTCTGACGCGGGTGCAGCATCTTCAACATCACTTTGTATATAGGCCAATTCCTCTTTTGAAAGTCGTTTATGATTTGCAGGCGTATCATACATTACCCACCAAAGTATAAGCCAGATAAAACCAATAGAACCTGTAAGAATGAAAGCCCACTGCCATCCCCAAGCCACTGCAATAAAGGGAACCGTTAACGGCGCTACGATGGCGCCTATGTTTGCTCCAGAATTAAAAATACCTGTTGCAAAAGCTCGTTCTTTCTTGGGAAACCATTCAGCTGTAGTTTTGATTGCCGAAGGAAAATTACCCGACTCAGTGGCTCCCAACGCCGCTCTCACAAAAATAAAACCTAACGTACTCTTCGCAAAAGCATGACATACAGCAGCAACACTCCACAACAGTGTGGCCATGAAGTAGCCTATCTTTGTACCAAGCTTATCAATGAGCCTCCCGGCGCCAAACATTCCCAGTGCATACATAAGCTTGAACGCAATTTCAGTATTAGCATAATCGCCATCATCCCAATTAAAAGCAATGGTCAATTCTGATTTCAATAAACTTATAACAGAGCGATCAAGATAATTGATGGTTGTTGCAAAGAATATTAATGCACAGATCGTCCAGCGATAGGAACCTATTGATTTATTATTTTCCACAGTTTCAGTTACCAGTTAATATTAAAATGATTAAAGCTATTAGTCATTGGTCATCTGCAATTAGTCAATAGCCATTCGCCATTAAACTTATTGAAAAATAGTTAAGGAATAAAATAAAGTTTTTGGAACGGTTGTCACAT
>DATJHZ010000429.1:0-9025 GCA_035493595.1 Cyclobacteriaceae bacterium
CCTTTGATCTTTGTGAATATCTCTTTGGTAGGCTCAATGACGTTCGAACGCTCTTCTACAATTCTGAATCGTTCTTGTTTTCGTTTCATAAATTTTCTATTTCAGCTACCACAAAGGTGCTTCCTCCAATAAAAATAAAATCATCTGGCTTGGCTGTTCTCTTAGCGGCAGCAATAGCATCACTCACTTTTGGAATAACCTGTCCGGTCAAATCAAACTCCTTCGCTTTTTCAGATAACATAAATGCATCCAACGCTCTCGGAATATCTGCCTGACAAAAATAGTAGTGCGCTTCCTTCGGCAAGAGTGAGAGAACCTTGCTGATATCTTTATCCTTAACCATGCCTAGCACAAAATGAAGCGTCGCGAATTTTTGCTGACGAATTTGCTTCACCACTTCCTGAATGCCATCGATATTATGTCCTGTATCACAAATCATCAATGGCTTATCACCAAGTTTTTGCCAACGACCTTTAAGCTTTGTATTTGTTATAACCCGAAGTAATCCTTGCTTTATATTCTCTTCACTAATCACAAAGCCATGAGAAGTCAATACCTCTATTGATTCCAATATACCAGGAAGATTCTTGCGCTGATAAGTTCCTTGTAATGGAAGCACTATATTCTCAAACAATGTATTTCCATTTTTATAAACAGTAAACATCAGGGTTCCATCTGCGTACTTCTCCTCCACCTTGATATCATCACTCGCAAAATGAATTGGAGCAACTTCCTCTTGTGCTTTTAATGTAAATACATTTTCCACAGATGATTGTCGCTCACTGATAACAACAGGAACATGATTCTTAATAATCCCTGCCTTTTCAGATGCAATTTTTTCCAGTGTATCACCAAGTAAATCCATGTGATCCCATCCAATGTTGGTAATCACTGAAAGCACTGGTGTTATAACATTTGTAGAGTCAAGTCTTCCGCCAAGACCTACTTCGATAACGGCTACATCTACATTGTTCTGCGCATAATAATCAAAAGCCATCACAACGGTTATCTCAAAGAAAGATGGTTTGATTTCTTCAATTACCGGCTTAACGCAATTTACAAAGTCAATTACAAAGTCTTTTGAAATCTCCTCCCCATTAATGCGAATGCGTTCACTAAAATCTTTTAGGTGAGGTGAGGTGTAAAGACCAGTCTTGTAACCAGCTTCTTGTAAAACAGAGGCAAGCATGTGCGAGGTACTGCCTTTGCCATTAGTGCCTCCAACATGAATGGATTTGAATTTATGTTGTGGATTACCTAAAGCTTCACATAAATGAATAGTGTTAGCAAGGGACGGCCTGAATGCGACAGATCCTACCCGCTGAAAGATGGGCAGGTTTGCATAGAGATAATCGATGGCTTCCTGGTAGCTTTTTAACACGGCACGAAATTCTTAATATCAGCCAAGAAAGCAAAATGATGTATGATTTTATTGAGGATTAAAGGCCGAGTTCCTGCCTCGGTATTTTAAACTCGTCAGCGCTCATTTTAAGAATAGCGAGCACTTCCTGATAAGCCATTATCTTGGCCTCTATATAACCTAGTTCTTCGGGTTCTGCAAAGTTCTTTCGCTGCTGAAGTTCACTTAAATTCTCATGTATTGAAATGAGTACATCGTGTATGAACTCTACATGACGATCCATGGATATGGAACTATTTAGATCTTATAACAAATGTAATCTTACCAGTAGATACTTCTGGTACGTTGGTTCCCGTCTTAATAAAGGAAAGTTTCTCAACCGACTTGCGGCAGATTTGTTCAGCCTCCGCGCTTATACTTCTTTCTAGGGTTTTGATGGAGAGAATGTCGCCATTCTCATCAACTTTTATTTCAAAGACAACACGTCCTGATTCACTGGTAGAAATGGTTGGGTTGGGTTTATCATCCCATTGCCAGCCTGATATATCAAGGCTTGATCCGCCTTTTCCATTACCGCCATCACCGGGTGTTCCATATAAGGCTTTACCCTTTTCATTACCATTTGGATTTCCTTTATCTCCAGTTTTACCAACATCATCGCCCTGGTTGCCTGGCTTTCCTGCACGCTCTGTAGATTTATTATCTGATGTAGCGGTTGTAGCTGGCTTATAAACTGCTGCGGGCTTCTCTACTTCTTTAGGTTTTTCAACAACAGGTTTTTCAACGACTGGCTTCTTCTCCTCCTCTTTCTTATTTTCCTTTACGGTTACAGGGCTTTCTTCGTCTTTGGAAGTAACGACCTTTTCAGTTTCAACCTTGGCAGTTTCTTTCACTTCCTCGGGAGTAGTCTCTTCAGGTTGCTTCTGCTCCTCCGGCTTTGGTTCTGTCTGTTCTGTTACTTTAGCTTTTTCAGAACCTATTGGCTCCGTTGGCTGAACATCACCGCTGCCTTCATTATCAAAACCTAATGCAAGATTTCCACCTAACGCTCCGAGCGGAGGATCTGGCGCCTTCCATGAAATAACAAAAAAAGCAAGAATGAGCATAATAGCATGTCCTCCAAAAGAGTACAACAACGCCACCACCCTGTTCTGTTTTTCTTGTTGAGTTTTCATTTGTCGTATACTAATATTTTACAACCCATGCACCATCGCCGTATTGGGCCTTAAGGCCATCGGCAGTAGCTTGTGCATCAGCGTATGTTTCTCCTTCTGCTACGGCTATGCGGAAGAATTTAACCTTGCCAAACGGAGGAATGATTTTTGAACTCACTCCTTTTTTGCTCAGGTTCTTTGCATAATCCATAATCAAATCGTCATCAATAGCACTGGCTACTACAACATAATAACGTCTGGTACGCTCTGTTAGTGTTTCAATTGTACCCTCGGCCGGTGTTGCATTTGCCAATGAATCAGCTCTGCGTTTCTCATCTTCAGCACGTTTCAAATCAGCAAGACGTTGTTCATTTTTTAATTTCTCAGCGTTTGCCAAACGAGCGGCCTCTTCTTGTCTTGCCTTTTCTTCGGCTAGTTTTACAGGTCGATATTTTAAGAAATACCATGCTGCACCAGCGGCTAATAGTATTACAACAATAATACCAATTACTTTGGGAGCTGCGGATGATGTCTCTTCATCATCGGCATTATAAAAATGCTCTTCTTGACGTGTAGGCTCTTCCATTTCAATTTGAGGTGTTGATTCTACAATAATCTCTTCAGAAACTGTTGGTGGTTCTTCACGAACTTCTTCAACAATCTTTTCTTTCTGAGGTGCTGACTTCTCTCTATTTATGGGTTCATATTCAATCTCGGGGAGACCAAAGTTGTCATCCGATTCATTTATGTTCTCGTTGACTTGATCTTCGGCTGACTTTTTCCTTTTCGCCATGGGCTAAAAAATTTGTTAAAGTTACGCTAAACTATACAAAAATAAGCTAAATTTTCAGCCATGCAAACTATTGAGGTCTAAGACTATGGTCCTCTCCTCTACTCCAGTTCACGTGTAAAAGTCTAATCTCGCCTCACTCAACAATAATCAGAACGACCAGGTAATTCCCCCCAACACCTGAAAGCCTCGCACCGGGTAATTATAAAACACTGGATATTTATTCGATGTTATGTTGTTAAACTGAAGGAAGAATGAAAAGCTATCGGAGAACAAATACTCTGCTCTGAAGTTAAGATCAAATGCCGGATTGACAGTCACTGTTTTCTTAGAGTCAGGATTAATAGCTTTCATACCTCCTTGTGCAATAACGCTGGCCTTCAGTAATATTTTGTCATAAACATTATATGAGCCATCTGCTGTAACCCTATAGGTTGGACGATGCAATATGCGATCAGAACTATAACCATAAGCATCAGCACGCAAAGAGAACTTGGCTACAGCCTGAGCATAGTTTAATGCTATGTAAAAATTTGTACGTTGTACCGATCCCCTATAGTAATCAACTCTGAACTTGGATTGATCAACAGTATCATTAGCATAGTAATACCAGTCTTTCAAGCTGGCCAATGAAAAACCTGTATTAGCGGAGACTTTGTTGCCAAGTTTTGCATTTATTCCTCCAAGGAAATCAAATTGCTTGTTTGTATGATTAAGTGCTACGTTTGGCTCCAACCATAAATTCTCGTTCGTTAATGTTTGTAACGAAACCTTCTCTATTCCTCCTGTTAAGGAACCAATAACATCAACGGAAGGACTTAGTCTGTATGTTAATTTCAGATCAGGATAAACATGAATATTTTTACTATCCAACGTGTCATTCTCGTAAGCGACAACGGCACCAGCACTCAGTTTAAAATCTTCCTGATAGTTAAATTCATATGCAACATTTGTCTGAAAGAGATTACGTGGCAATACATCCACCGCTGAATCTTTACGACTTATCAACGCATAAGAAGCATTGATACGAATACGCGTGTCTTTATCAATTTTATAATATGAGTTAAGATCGAAATCAACTTCACTCTCTCGTGCAGAATACTTATCACCCAGGTAGCTGAACTTACCTCCTACCTTATAGGAGAAATCAGAATTCTTGGCATTAGCAATCGACAATCCCATCTTAAAAAGATTTATGCCTTGCTTGATATCACCGGGAGAAACATCTGTACCTGGCTTATAACCATAAAAATGTGTTGATCTGTTTTCAAAGCCTGCATTTCCCGCAACTGTAAAATTGTTGCTGAACGACTGTCCATAAACCGACACTCCATACATACCACTCCCTGAGTTACGACCATCAACGGGACCTTTAATGGAGTTCTGAAAATAAGCATGGGCACCTACTAACTTATTCTTATCGCGACCTGAACTTACAAAAGCATCAAGGTATGGAGTAGCATAATTCCCATAACCAACGCTTACATAGTTATTATAGACCTTGCTTGGATTCTCAACCTTAAGCTTCAATGGTTTAATTAACGGATTGATTTGTGGTGTCTGAAAACTAAACGCTCTGAAATCGTAGGTGATCGGAGGCTTAATAGGCTCTGATGGACGTGGAGCAATCTTTTGAAAATTACGATTAGCTGCTGGTACTGTTGCATCAAATTTGCCCGTGATGACAATCTCAACATTCTCCAATTTTCCCTCCTCCCATTTGGGATCTTGTGCCATAGCATCCATGGCAGAAAAACTCAGAATAGAGACAACCGCTGCTTTAAATGAATGTAAACTAAAAAATATCTTTCTCATGTTTAAAAAATCAATTGTTGTCGGTTGAGTCTGCATCAAGTGTTTTCTTTTTATCAACTTCAGCCTGCTCAAGCTTTTTGAGTTTTGCTTTTGCTTCATCCTTTACAGTTTGCAAAGGAAAATTATCGATCAGTGATTGTAAGGTTAGCTTTGCCTGGAATACATCTTGCTGCGCCAGAAAGTTATCCGCTATCAACAAATAAGATTTACCTACCCAGGCATCGTACGTTGCAAAGTCTTTGTTAAGACTCGTCAGCGTTTCAAAACACATCTTGTAATCTTTCTGTGTGTAGAAAATTTGCGCTAACAGATACTTGGCTTCAGCACCATATTCATCCTGTGCGGTGTTTAATGTATTTAGAAACTCATCTTTAGCTCCGTCATAATCACCACGGGCCAGGGCTGTCTTACCCAAATAGAGTGATGCTTTGTTTTGCGCACCAGCGCTTACACTTCCCTTCTCAAGTATAAGTTTCGCATAGATGTCGGCAGAGTCATATTGATTCAACAGGTAAAACGATTCCATCAAACCAGACCATGCGTTATACTGTTCCTTTTTACTTGACGCAAGACGTTCAAGTCTGTGGAAGGACACAACTGAACCCTCATACTTACCGGTTTTAAATTGTATCTCGGCAATACGCGCCAGCACCTTATTTCCCAGCGTAACATTTACATCCTTGTTAAGGTCCAGATAGATTGACAGTGCTTTGTCATACTCTTTTAAACGATAATGCGACTCAGCTATATAATAACGAGCCTCAGGAACACGACCACTTTGCGGATATGAGCTTATGTATGTGTTTAAGCTTGTAATTGCTTTTGGATATTGCTGATTGAAATAAAAGTTCTTGGCTGTTTCAAACTGTAAGCTATCAAGGCTGGCACTGCCAGGGTTAGCTTTTGTAACATCGGCCATATAGTTTTCAAACTCGCCTGAACGACCTGCAATGTTCAATGCCTCCTGTAATGGAAGTAATGCTTTTTGTGCTACTGGCAATGTTGAGAATTGTTTGATCACAGTTCCGTAATCGGCAATGGTCTTATCATATTGTTTTAAGTTATAATAAGAATCGGCTCTTCTCATGTAGGCATCGGGTAAGAAGCGCGAGTTCGGCACTTCACGAATTAATTGCGTCAAGCCATCGGCAGCAGCCTGATAATTACCTTGCTCAATTTCAAATTTAGCACGCTGATACATGGCTTCATCACGGTATTGTGATTTAGGATAGCTCTGAATAAGTGAGCTCAGTTGCTTACGAGCTTCGGCATACTTGCGCTGCACACCATTAAGGGAACCTGTTTGAAGCAATACATAATCATTGTCGGATGATCCGATAGCCGCTGCTTTATTATAGTATGTTAAAGCATCATCATATTGTTTGCTCACATAATAACAATCGGCCAGTCTTATCAGTCCGTCTGTATAATTAGGTGTACTCTTACTTCCTTTGTTGGCAAACTCTTTAAAACTAAAGAGTGCTCTGTCGTATACTTTCTGATTGAAGTAGGCGTAACCAAGACCATAACGTGTGTTGATCATTACTTCTGCGTCAACAGGATCTTTTAAACTTATGATGCGCTGATAGTTGGTAATGGCATCATCATATTTTCTTCCGATGGAATAGGCTTCACCATTCCAGTAACTGGCGAGGGCAACAAAACTTGGATCCACAGGGTATTGGAGTGATTTATCGAAATAAGTAACGGCCTGTGCATAGTCTTCTTTATTGAAGAGCTCCGCTCCTTTCAGGTAAGTTGCTTTCTGATAAGCCTGTTCAATGTACTTGCTTTTGAATGGTAATGATTCGATGTATTCAATAGCCTTATGAAAGTTATCGCCATTAATATAGGCTTGTGCTAATAACTCTTTAACCTCAGTGCTGTGCACACTGTTTGGATAGGCGACAATATACTTCTCAAATTCAGCGATAGCCTGATCGGGTTTACCAGCATCGTACGATACTTTACCGTATTGGAATGAACTCTCTTCAGCAAGCTTGGCGTCATTCTTATACTTGCGTGCATAATCAAATGAGTTTAAGGCATACGCCTTATCTCCTTGCTTCAAATAAAGAATGCCTAAGTAATATGATGCGTAGTAACTGGTAGAGTCTTTGCCTGCTGCTGATTTGCTCAGGTATGTAATAGCCTTAGCATCTTGCCCGATGGCATAGTTGGCGTAACCTGCACGGAATAACAATGGACTCTCGGCTTTATCCGGATTATCGGCCAGATACTTTTCGTATGATTCAATGGCTTTCTTAAAATCACTCTTGAAGTAATAGGCATCTGCCACTAACATGGCAATCTCATTCGGGTTGGTGATGTCACGTCCTTTCAGTGAAGCAGCATATTGAATAAGGTCATCGTACTTACGTTGCTTGTAATAAATGTTGGCTACAATGTATGGAACTATGTCAGCATACGACTTGCTGGCCTCCGCCCGTTTAAGATCTGTTAATGCATCATCATACTGACCTTTTGAATATTCTATAAAGCCAGCATAGTAATTAGCAGCAGGTGTATAACCTGAGCTTTGTTTCTTTACGAAGTTGAATTGCTCCTGAGCTTCATCTAGTTTCTTGAGATTGAAGTAACTATATCCCCATTTGAAATGACCTTCACTCTGTTCGGCTGCAGCCAGTGCGGGGAAGTTTACCTTGCCATAATACTGTATGGCTTTGGTATAATTCTTATCGTTATAGAAAAAGTTTGCCAGATCATAGTAAGCTGTGGCAGCACGTGTATCTGACGGATAGTTGGAGATAAACTGATCGATTAACTTTTCACCATCAGAATGTCCGAGGCTTAGCGCACTGAAAGCAATGTAGTATTCCGCTTCACCTCTGCGCGTGTCTATTGAAGATGCTGTGTTAAGAAAGTCGGTGAGTACATCACGGGCCGCCCCGTAGTTAGCATGATCTACTAACTCAATGCCTTTATTGAAGAGCTTGTCAACCTTGCCTTGCGACAATTGATTTTGCGCACGCAAGTCCGACAGTGACAATAGAAAAATAATGGGTAATACGATATGGTAAACCTTCACTAGTAATTTTGTTTTAGAGTAAAACAGTACTGCAAAAAATATATTGCAAAACAAATACCAAAAATGTAAGATAAAAAAATAGTACGGTGTTTTTACATAGATAAAGATAGTGCGCTTCTGTAGTGAAGTGCAAATGATTGTACATAAAGTTAAGTGAACGATATGTTACGTCAGTTCATCAGCTTGTAAACCAACTCACGGATTATCTGACCATCAGTGTCTGAACCGGTGTTAACACCTTTAAGTTTCAGATCTGCTTCTTTCAGGAAACTGATGTTAAAAATGATCTTTTGCTGAGGATATACTCTCAAAGCACTACTGTAATCACGAGCAGCATACGGACTGATCTTCAATGCACTAACTAGTCCCTTATCACTCTTATCTGTAGCATTGGATCCGGCCAAGAGCTTGCTGAAGAATGAATACAGGTAAGCTACCACGGGTATCATAGGATTCTTCTTCGGATTGCTTTCAAAGTAGTTTACAATCTTACTGGCCAGCAGTGTATCGCGGTTTACGATGGCTTTCTGCAACTCGAAAATGTTGTATTCCTTACTCACTCCTACCTGATTCATCACCTGATCAAGTGTAATACCTTCTCCAGGCTTAGTGAGTGTGATTCTTAATTTTTCAATTTCATTGGTGAGGCGATGTAAGTCATTGCCTACATACTCACACAGTGCTTGTATAGCACGGTCTTCAATCGGCAGTTTTTGATCCTTTGCAAAATCTGCTACAAAGTCCGGCAATTGGTTATCGTAAAGCTTTTTGGTGTTGATCGTTTCAGCGAGTTGATCAATCTTCTTCCCTAACTCCTTACGCTTGTCCAGGCTCTTGTTTTTATGACAGAACACCAG
>DATJHZ010000430.1:0-2552 GCA_035493595.1 Cyclobacteriaceae bacterium
TAGGAAAAGAAAGTGAATGCCACGGAACTTGGCAGGTAACTTTTTCATAATAGTGATACCGGTTTAAGTAGGTTTCCGAAGCTAGAAAAAAATACAGACTAATCTGAGTTAAAATTCATTTTCTTATGCCCGATTATACCCTCTGTTATGTAATATCTGCTGGTAAAAAGAATAGCTTTTGAAGTGAGATTTAGGACGGATTGCCTTTTCGGCAGTTAATTGGCGAAAACTGAAATAAAGAAGATGTAACAATATGAATAAAATGACATCTCGATAAGCCCTATTTTGTTAAAGTATTTTTCAGGTATGGATACGCATAGTTCCAGAAGGGAAATTTGATTTAAGAAGCGACAGCGTGATCTTACGGATGAGATAGTAGGTAAATTTACGAAGTAAGAAATGAGATTTACGAAATACGAAGTACGATTTACGAAGGAACTAGAGCATGTTCTTCGTCTTCTCAACTCTGAAATATTTACAATAAGATAACATCAGTTTCTTTTTGTCTTTGATTAGAGTTTATAGCTATCCGTTGGACAGTGACTAAAAATCATTTGATATTGTATCCGGAAGCATATGTGGTACATGGTAGAACAAGCAATGACCTCTGCGATGAGGTAGATTTTTGTCTATGATTTAGATAACAATTTGAGTAAAAATACTCATTGAAAATTTATCGAGATGGAAATACATTAGCATTGAAAAGTATCAATTAGCGATTCATCGGAATTATTAATAATGTGTTAATGCGTATGATAGCGGAAAAAGCAATTTGTATACTTTTAATTTCAGTGAACCTAATAAGTTGCTCACCCATGCAGGACAAAGACAGACAAGCAAACATCAATGATTTTGGGAAGTCGCTAGATGCCAAAACAGATCAGGAACTTTATAAAATCGCAAATGAACTTTACGATAGCGACATAAATGACAAGGCAGTCATAGCATTTCAAAAATGTATTGAACGCAACTACAATTTAGATACTTGTTACTACAAACAAGGTGTAAGCTATATAGGCCTGGGGCAATCAAAAATTGGTGTAGAGAAGCTCGAACATGCATTGAAGATAAATCCAAAGTATTACAAGGCATGCTTCAATATTGGAGTAGCTTGTTACGATAATCAGGAATATCATAAGTCAATTGATTTTTATCAAAAGGCAGTAAGCCTTGAACCAAACGACGACAGATCTTATTATGGAATAGCCGCATCGCAATTTGTTTTAGGACATTTTAAGGATTCTGAAGCAAATTGTCAGATGGCGTTGAAACTTAATCCAGAAAATGAAAATGCTATGGCTCTACTGAAGAGTATAAAAAACAGAATGTAAAATCATTTTAAGTCAAACAGCATTCTTTGCTCTTATTACTTTGCTCTCCAATCCGGATGATCAATCTGTTTTTTAGAATCGTGGTCATTTCAAATCTGTATTAATCGATTTGAATTTACTATTTTTAGTAAATGAATATCCTTAGAAACATTATGGCTGTTGTAGTTGGTTACGCAATCTTTGTAATCAGCGCTGTGCTGTTGTTTCAATTATCGGGTGTTGATCCGCATGCAGATCCTTCCTCAGGTTTCATGGTTCTTACAATCATTTATGGAATGGTATTCGCTTTCATTGGAGGACTCTTGGCACAATTGATTTCAAAATCTCATAACCTCACAATTAATTATGTTCTTGCTGCAATTATCGCTGGTTTTGCAACATTCTCCTTATTCAAAACAACTGGAAATCACTATTCGCAATTGGCTGCTATATTTTTGTTTGCTCCAACCTCAGTACTGGCGGGACTGATATATTTAAAGAGAATAAAAGAGTAAGATAGCCTGTGTAAAAACTTTTGAATTCAACTAAATCAAGCAAATGAAAACACGACATGCCATCACGCTTTATATCCTTGGTTTATGCCTGGATATTATCGGAGCACTATTTAAGATACTGCATCTTTATGGTGGAGACGAGATATTAATTTTTGCTACGGCCTTCAAAGTTTCAGGTGGACTTCTATTTCTTTATAAGTTGTGGACCAATCCAAAGGTAAAAGAATTCCTAGACTGGTAGCCTTCAGCTATAATTGGTAATGAATGTCATTTCCATTTTTTATATTTTTAAGACATCCCAATTAAATTCAGATGCCATGAAACGGATTCCTTTAATCATATTCTCAATGATTATTCATTACCATTGTACAGCACAGCGTAATGCTACAGCCAAAACCGTTGATGGTTTCAAAACTCTGGCAGCAGAAAATATTCAATCTGAGTATGATGGATATAAAAAAATAGCGTTGACGATCTGGGATTATGCTGAGGTGGGCTATAAAGAATTTAAAAGCTCAACACTGTTACAAAATACATTAAAAGAAAATGGATTTAGTGTAGAAGCTGGTGTTGCCGGTATCCCTACAGCATTTGTCGCAACGTATGGTACCGGGAAACCCGTCATCGCTATTCTTGCAGAGTTTGACGCATTACCAGGACTATCACAAAATAATTCCCCAATCAAAACTCCCATTGAAAACAAAAATAGTGGACATGCATGCGGCCA
>DATJHZ010000431.1:0-8259 GCA_035493595.1 Cyclobacteriaceae bacterium
TCACAATAGATTTATACTCCAGGTTTAGCGGTGTATTGATGAATTCCCGTAGTAACGTTTCATCAATTTTTATATTCTCTGGAATTATTCGCAGGCGATACTTTCCCTGACCGATGAATGTAAAGAGATCTTTTCTTTCTAGTTTCTGGCTCTCTTCAAGTTGTAGTATTTCATTCATGTTATCGACAATCCGGCTGAGGTAAGTTTGATTATTTATTTCACCACCTAAACCAATCAAAATACTCTGAGTTGTCTCGCTTCCATATTTTCTTCTGATCGCAAATTTAAACAGGTTGATATATTGCGTGGTCTTTGAACCAAATTCAATGGTCGCTCCGAATACTTTTTTAGAAGGAATAGTAATTTTTATTAATGACCAGTCCATAAAACTGATCATCATCTCGTTGGGTTTAGGAGTGTTGGCCAGTTGAATAACCCAGCTCGTTGCTAATACAAGTGTGATGGCGATGAAAGAAGTTTTGGCTGTGATTTTTATCAGGTCTTTTGTAAAGTCATCATACAAATCAGGAAAGGCATCGGGCAGTATAGAAACAAATATAAAGACGATGACAATAACTGAAATAACAGCAACGATCTTTAGTCCTCTGTTGGCAAATGTTTTGTAAAAAGTAACGATCAAAAGAAAAGTTAAAAAGGCAGATAACATCAGGTCTGGAAGTGCACTTATCCTCACGCCATATTGTTCATTGTGTTCGCCTAGAAATAATGGAATAAGACATGTAAGAAGCGCTATTATAAAAATAAGTACAACAATACGATTACTGTTCCTTTTATGTTTGTGAATAAATTGGGGAGCATGATCAGCATAACACAAAGCAAGAAAAAGAAAGAGATCGTTTGTAATGGAAAATAAATTGTTTCCGGTTTTGAAATATAGTGTCTGAGAAAAGTGAGATCCATTGCCGAGGTACGCCCAGCAGCCGGCAATCACCCATACAAAAATAGCGAGACTTAAATACAGCAGACCTTTGTCAACTCGTTTGGGAGAATTGTCTTCCTGCAGAATCTGTTTAAAACGATCACTTATATTATACCAGATTGCCAGCAAGAGTAAAGCGCCCGTAAACGAAATTAGAATATGAGCGAGTATATGAAACCTTATTACGTCTGTCATGTGAAACAGGGTCTTCCCCTGATAATTGTTAAGCGATTAAAAAGTGAGATCATTATATATAATAGTATGTAAAAAAACGAAATTCAAAAAATCATTCAGAAAATAAAAGGGCTCTATGATTTCTGATTTCACCATATAAGTCAGTACCATTGTGGAACATGTGCCGAATAAAGAATATATTCGCTAATCCCACTGTCATTCTCCGGAAAGGGTTAATTATAATATGAGGTATCGGGTTTACGTGATTGAGCTTTCAAAAAAGGTATTTACAGAGAGCACAAAATTCCGCGCCGCCAATCCACAATTCAATGGAGTACTTCAGTGTCTGTATGTTGGTATGACAAGCAAAACTCCGGCAGAACGATTTATACAACATCGAACCGGTTATGTCAACAAAAAAGGCCACAAGCTATCGGCCAACATTGTTCAGAAATATGGAACCTATTTACGTCCGAGTTTATACGAACATATCAACCTCAAACCGATGACAAGGCAAGAGGCATTGGCAATGGAAGAAAAACTTGCATGGGACTTGAGAAGACAGGGCTATGCAGTTTGGTTCAATTGATTGCCTGGCGTAAGTTTCCGCTTGTTCTCAACCATAACAAGCGTCCGCTTGCGTAGAGAATGATGATTAGAATTTCTTGCGTAAGCAACATATCAACCTACACACTTCGCTAAACGGGATGTAATTCTTAAAAAGATTATTCCATGCTTGGCATTTCATTAAGCAGATAAAAAGAAATTCCTGCTAACTTAGTATGTGCCTGATGTTATGAACTAAAACGTTAATCTGATAATCATGATCAACCTCCGCAGAACACGCTATATCGTTTACCTGATTTTGTTCATCGTTCTATCATCTTGTTCGAGCAGAAGTGTTGAGACCGGAGATAATTTTGATGCACTTGAATTACCAGACGGTTCCGTAGTCTATTTGAATCATAACAGCACAATCCATTATGATAAAGCCTTTAACCCGCGAACGATAGAAGTTCAGGGTGAAGTATTTTTAAGTGTTGTTAAAAGCGCAACACCCTTCGTTGTGAAAACGTCTCTTGGTGAAATAACGGTTGTGGGCACAGAATTCGATGTGAAATCTGAAGTGAATAATCTCGCCATAGAAGTAGAAGATGGTATAGTGGAGTTAAAAACAGAGGCACACAGTGAAAACATAAAACGCGGTGAGGCCGCAGCATATACCAAAGGCGAACAAGCAATAAAAAAATTCAAAGCCGAATTCAAATTCAAGATCTGGATGAAGGATCTGAAAGAACAATTCAAGAAGTTAGGCAAGGAGATAAAATCCAATTCAAAAGAAATTGGAAGGGAATCAAAAAAAGCTGGCAAACAGCTGAAGCAGGAATTAAAAAAACTTAAAGTGAATTAATGCCAACCCATTGCCAAGGATTATGGAATACACGCTGATTGCTGCTGAAAATTTTCAACCCAAATCATGGTCTGGTGGAACAACAACGGAATTATTTATTTTTCCACCAGGTGCAAGTTACCTGCAACGCAATTTTCAGTTTCGTTTAAGTACCGCCACTGTCGAAACAGATAAATCTGATTTCTCAATCTTACCTGGCGTTTCCAGAAAGTTAATGGTCTTATCTGGCGAAATAACACTTCATCACGAAGGCCACCATTCCAGGCACCTTTCTAAATTTGAAATCGATGAGTTTGAAGGTGATTGGAAAACATCATCTCTTGGAAAGTGTACCGACTTCAATTTGATGACCACTGGCAAAACAACTGGAACCTTAGCAACAGTTAATGTTAAAGTAAATCAACACATCAGGCATATTATAAAATCTAAAGGTCATTGGCTTTTTATGTATGTCTATAAAGGAATTGTGAGAATACACCTCAACGATAAAGTAACTACCGGAAATAAGGGTGACCTGCTCGTTGTCCATAAATTAATATCAGACCTTGATATTGAAGGTATTGAAAACAGTGAGTTGATTTTAAGCGAAGTGATTTAACAATCTGCTGGTGCATCCAAACTATACTTATTTTCTCTCGCAAGCAGATGCTTGAAAATCTTTTCTTATAGCAGGCGCTTATGGGAGGTTATAGGTCATGCCATAGCAAACATTTAAGTATTGATTATATTTACACAAATGAATGGTATATGAGAAATAGTCCTCTGTTGGTGTTTGCTTTATTCTTGTTAAGTCAGTTTTTGTATTGGTTTTTTTCAATAAAACAAAACCTTATTTCTGGTACAGAAACGCTTGTGATTACTTTTTTTATTGGATTCTTTCTCGTCATGTTTTATGTGGGATATCGGTGGGCGCGATGGGTCACTATTGTGCTTATGGTCCTTATGGGTCTAGTCATTACCAGTATGACGCTCGAAGGCTTTGGTAATGAATTTTTAATTGTTACCATGTTATATGTAATAGTGATAATAATGATCAGTAAAAATCAATTAGTCGTTGAAAAAAAATCATCTCAATTTGAAGGTACTATAGATGCACCAATTGACATTCACCTCTTTGTGAAACCTGAAGTTAAAAATGGATTTCATATTGACGGGGAAGTTTATAAATACCCATTACTTTTGAAACGATATCAGAGTGTGCTAATAGACGGGTTATTGGTGTTTACAATTTTAATTGTAACAATGGTTATTATGGATGATTCACCATCACGACAAACTGTAATGGTTTCACTTGGAGTTCTTCTGGGATTAGGGTATGAACCACTCTTTACCTGCTATTCAGCAACGATAGGCCAACGCATCATGGGTATTCGCGTTCGAAGGATTGATAATCCCAATGAACGAATAAATATTTTCCATGCCTACATCCGACTGCTGGTAAAATTGACACTGGGATGGTTATCATTCTTAACGATTAATTTCAATCCTCATCATCGGGCAATACATGATATTGCAGGATCGAGTGTGGTGGTTAAAGTAAATAAGGAATAATTGTCAAATGAAATATAATCATCTGCACCAAACTATTGGCGCTCATAGTTGATCAAGAGAAATTTCCTACCTTCATCTTCACAAACTATCACAATCATGAAACACGTTTGCCTGGCCATTACATTACTAACGCTCTTCTTCGCTGGTGCACCAGAAAAATTCCCTGCCGATGCTGACTTACCAGCATCTCAACTTCAACCCTACGGCCGCTACCGCATCACTACCGACAGTCATGTAGAACTCATTAGCTCGGCATCGCACGTAGGATTTAAATTTAATGGCAGTCAATGCAACGTGCTTGCCTACATTACCGACACCACTGGCCATAACTACCTGCAATATGAACTTGATGGCAAATACATAGGCCGCGTTAAGATTAATGGAAAATTAAAAAAACCATTTGTCATTAAAGCTTCTGGCAAAGGCACACATAGTGTGTGGTTGTATAAGGCCACCGAAGCCGCTACTGGTCCAATCTTCATTGAAAAAATTACAGGCAGCGGATTGAAAGCACTCAAACGCGCTGACGCTCCCCTCATCGAATTTATTGGCAACAGTATTACCTGTGGTGCTGCGGCTGATCCTTCTGAAGTTCCGTGTGGCACAGGAGCTTACCACGATCAGCACAATGCATATTACGCTTACGGCCCACGTGTGGCGCGGGCACTGCATGTCAACTTTATGCTAAGCAGTGTAAGTGGTATTGGCATATATCGAAACTGGAACAGTGATGGTCCCACTATGCCACAGGTTTATGAGAAGACCGATCTTCAGGGCTGGAGCGATCAACTGTGGAAATTCGAAACCTATAGCCCGAAGGTTGTGAGCATTGCGTTGGGCACTAATGACTTCAGCGCTGGTGATGGCAAGCACGAACGATTGCCGTTTGACAGTGCCGAGTTTGTGAGCCACTATATTAAGTTTGTGCAATTAGTGAAATCAAAATATCCTGTCACACAGATAGCCTTGCTGAGTAGCCCCATGGTCCACGATCAGCATAACACCATGTTGCAGCATTGTCTCACCGCTGTTAAACAAAATATTGACGCCGCTTTCCCTACTGACAAACCTATAGCATTATATTTCTTCAAGCCCATGACTGCCCGCGGCTGTACCGGACACCCCAACGTTGAAGATCATGCAATACTGGGAGAAGAGCTAGTGCCTTTTTTTAAGGAGCTGGTGAAATAGTCTGATTAAAAAATATACTTAGCTTTCCAAGCAATAACGAGATACCTATAAGCCTATAAGTATTATTACGGAGCGCTTGTTTCCACATGAGTCTTAATTTCGTGGTTAGCAAAGGTTAATGGTTTATAGAAGATTATGATCTGCACTCGTATGAGAAGCACCTTTGAAGAGCTAAATTTCAACACTACTATGAATAAAAATTTATCGGTAATAGGATTTTTTGTAACCGCTGTGCTTTTAGCCTCAAGTGCATTGATATTTAACTCCTGTAATAGTGGCGACACCAATCCAACGCCAACTGGCACAACACCAACTATTATTAGTTTTACGCCAGATGCAGCAACAGAAGGTGCAGTTGTAATCATCACGGGAACAAACTTCAGTAGTACTGCTTCTGAAAATGTGGTAACATTCAACGGTACTCAGGCAACAGTAACAGGCGCTACGGTCACGCAGATCACAACAACAGTTCCAACGGGAGCAACTACTGGAAAGATTGCAATAACGGTAAACAGTAAAACAGCTACATCATCAACAGATTTCACAGTCGAAAGCAATAACACTAATGTTCCGTCTATTACAAGCTTCTCACCTACCAGTGGGCAAACAGGCACAACAGTAATCATCACTGGAACAAACTTTAGTGCAACAGCGTCTGAAAATATAGTTACATTCAATGGTACCAACGCTACCATTACACAAGCCACTACTACGCAGATCACAACAACAGTTCCAACGGGAGCAACTACTGGAAAAATTGTGATAACGGTAAACAGCAAAACAGTTACATCCTCAACAGATTTTACAGTCGAAAGCAATAACGCTAATGTTCCGTCCATTACAAGTTTCTCACCTGCAAGTGGATCAACAGGTACTACAGTGATCATCAACGGAACAAACTTTAGCGTTACACCATCTGAAAATGTTATTGCATTCAATGGTACCCAGGGTACCGTTACAGAAGCTACTACTACGCAGATCACAACAACAGTTCCTGTAGGTGCAAGTACAGGTAAGATAACCATACACGTAGGTAACTTAACTGCTACTTCCAATGACGACTTTGTGTATTTACCATCAGCAATAGTGAGCACACTGGCTGGCGACGGTAGTGATTCTGATTTTGAGAATCCTATGGGAGTCGCTTCCGATGGTTCTGGTAATATCTATGTTGCAGATGCAGCCAAGAATTTGATTAGAAAGATCACACCCGATGGCGTTATAAGCACATTGGCAGGAAGTGGTTCTGCAGATTATGCAGATGGCACAGGTACTGCTGCCAGTTTTAATGGTCCTTTTGGAGTAGCCGTTGATGCCGTGGGTAATGTATTTGTGGCAGATACATATAACCATCGGATTAGAAAGATTACAGTTGATGGAATAGTCAGTACACTGGCAGGAAATGGAGATAGCGACTTTGCTGACGGCACTGGCACAGAAGCAAGGTTTAGTTATCCAACAGGAGTAGCTGTTGATGCATCTGGCAATGTATATGTTGCTGAAATTGGAAATTATCGTATCCGGAAGATTACAGCCGAAGGTGTGGTAAGTACGTTGGCCGGGAGCGGCGCTTCCGGATCTGACGATGGCATCGGCACAGATGCCCAGTTTAATGCTCCATTAGCCTTGACAGTTGATGCTTCTGGTATTGTCTATGTAGCCGACAAACATCGCATTCGCAAGGTTTCGGCCGATGGCATAGTGAGCACTGTAGCTGGAAGTTCATCTGGTTTTTCTGATGGCGCTGGCAGTGCTGCTCAGTTTAATACTCCTTCAGGAATCGTTGTTGACAGCTCAGGAAATATCTATATAAGCGATACTGATAACAACCGAATTCGAATGATGACATCAGGTGGCGTAGTGAGTACGCTGGCGGGAGGTACGATAGGTTATGCTGAGGGTACAGGCACCGAGGCTCAGTTCAGCTCTCCTTTTGGTATAACCATTGATGTCACGAGTAATATCTATGTTGGGGATACTAATAACAAGCGTATTCGTAAGATCGTTATTGAGTGAAAAGAAAACCCAGTACTATTATCGACATTCAGTTTGGAAAAAATGGATCATAAAACCGTAGCAGCATTAAACTTTATTTAGCCAGGCTATCAAATCAAAACGCATATCGGCATTAATACCATGACCTGCAAAATATTCTTTATAGGTTGGGTTGAGATTTAAACTTTCGAGGAATTTTAAACTCTCACGAGCATATTGAACAGTAAGCATGCCGTCTTGTGTACCGTGAGAAATGAAGATGCTGAGTTGCTGAAGTTTTATTGGCGAGACTATGATTGGTTTTATTTCCTCCAGCAAGCGCCCACTCATAATAGCAATACCTCTTACTTTTTCAGGATGCGTTAACGCCACACTATACGACATAATGGCACCCTGGCTGAAGCCTGCGAGATAAACTTTGGCAGGATCAAATGAATGATGCTCGTTTAACTGATCGATAAAATCAAGAATAAGTTGCCTGCTCCTTTCCTCCTGCCCTTTATTGAATACTGGTTTACCGGTAGAAAAATCTACCTGATACCATGCAAACCTGTTTGAGTCGAGTGTAATAGGCGCACGGACAGAGATCACCAAAAATTGATCAGGCAATTGATCGGCAAATGAAAATAAATCTTTTTCGTTACTGCCTACACCGTGAAGCAAAATAAGCAAGGGTGGTTTGGCGGCTCTTATTTTTGGTTCTCTCACCAGGTAAGTAAGCGGAAGCTTATTCGACATAGACGTTGTATTCATTAGCGTAGATAATACTACGATTAAAATCACTATTTTCATTTGTTCAGTTCCTTCAGCAGATCGTCCAGATGTAGTGGCATGGTAACCATATCTAACGATCCATCAGCATGATGAGGCCATTGTTCCTTAGGTTTATCCCAATACAACTCCACACCATTTCCATCAGGGTCATTAAGATACAGGGCTTCCGAAACGCCATGATCAGATGCACCCGTGAAGGGATAGTTTGCATTTCGAAGTCTGT
>DATJHZ010000432.1:0-2352 GCA_035493595.1 Cyclobacteriaceae bacterium
GTTAAGAAGGGCATTACATTGATTGGGACAAAGGGAAAGGGATTGGATGATGACAACTTAATAAAACTTTTGGTTAGTAATGAAATACCAGAATTGGAAGCAATTGAAATAATACTGTTTCTCCCTGTGGCGTTTTGTAGAAAACTAGTACCTGAAATAAATTGGCACCATGACTATATAGACTTTTATTCTAAGGACAAACAGATAACAAGACTATATAACGACAATCCAAGATATTTAATCATTCAATCAGAAACTGAGAATTATTGGAGCCAAAACCCTGGCAGCGATACTATCTTAAATATTGCAGGACGAAGTGCAGAATTTAAAGCGATCAATAACCTATTAAATGACGGTGGAAAGCTTGAAAACATTGTTGTAAGTCAAACCTTTGTTGTGAGATATGATTAGTGTCTAGCGTAAATCTTCTCTCACTAATATTACTTTAGTTTATTTATCGCTGCCTTTGTAAGATCCGTCATTTCTATAATTTCATACGGAAAGGTTTGCAGGCGTAAGTAATGCTGACTCAACCATTTTCAGATCTCCGGATGTAAGATTAGTTAAATTAAAATTAAAAGCATTAACAACTCTTCTTCGCCCTTAACCACCTCAGCCATCCTCCGTTAACGATACCTCAACTGTAAATTCACCTGAAGATATTCGTTGAATAGTTGCAGAGAAAAACATAATTTGTAAGAACTTAAAAATAAGCTGCACAACTATGAAGAGAATTCACAGTGTAGATTTTATGCGAGGCTTTGTAATGATCATCATGGCGTTAGACCATGTGCGAGATCTCATCCACGTAAACTCCATAACCCAGAGCCCCACAAACCTGGAAACAACTACTCCTCAATTATTCTTCACCCGTTGGATCACCTACCTCTGTGCTCCTATATTTGTTTTCCTCGCAGGCACATCGGCCTACCTGTCGTTCAAGAATAATGATAACCTCATACAAACCAGAAGCTTTTTACAAAAACGCGGACTCTACCTCATTGCACTTGAATTTGTTGTTGTAAACTTTTTACTGTTCTTCGATCTGGGCTTTCACAATTTCATCTTCGAGGTAATTGCAGCCATCGGCGTCGGGTTTATTATTCTTTCGTTTATGCTGAAGTGGTCAGTCAAAACAATTGGCATCATTGGCCTGGTCATTATATTCTGTCATAATCTGTTACCGCTTATTCCGCTTCAGCAAGATTCAATTGTAAGAACAATTCTTTCACCGCTTTTTACCATTAGTGTGCTTCCGTTGTTTTCAGGTAAAGTTCTTGTGGTTGCTTATCCGCCTATTCCATGGTTAGGTATTATGCTGACCGGTTTCGCCTGCGGAAAATTCTTTGAATGGTCTGACGTGTTGCGTAAAAAATTATTTCTCGAGATCGGATTGGGTGCCTTGCTCTTGTTTGTAATTGTGCGCTTCATCAATATCTATGGCGACTCCGTGCCCTGGTCTGTGCAGAAAAATTCTGTATACACATTTCTTTCGTTTATGAATGTTACCAAGTATCCGCCTTCACTTTTGTTTTGTTTGATAACGTTGGGCATCATGTTTTTAATTCTTGCCATTGCAGAGCAGCCTAAAGGATGGTTTATAAAGTTAGCATCGGTGTATGGAAAGGTTCCGCTGTTCTATTTTCTTGCTCACTTTGTCATCATTCATATTACCATGCTCATCATATTGTATTGGCAAGGCTTTAGTTCAGCACAAATAGACTTTGCTTCCGGTACCTTTGGCAGACCCAAAGATGTAACAAGCGGCTTATCGCTCAGCGCTGTTTATATAATCTGGATTGCTGTTGTAGTGTTGTTGTATAAACCATGTATCTGGTTTGGTAAATACAAAGCAGAAAATAGTTACTGGTGGCTGAAGTATATTTAAACCTTATCATCGGTCTGTGTCCCCATAGACCGAAATATATAACAACAAATTTGAGTAATAGAAAAGATTCAGTTCCCTACCTCGGTCTGTGTCTGCACCATAGTCGTTAACTTAAGCGAAAGGACTTATAATGAGAGGTAGTTACCCCAGTGGGGTAAGTTTCAAAGTTTTCTTCCCATATATTTTATTTTTAAAAGCGGATCTACCTTTTGTCCGCTTATTTGATAATTCAAATTTACATTTTTAGGGAAGAAACAGCTTAAAAATCAACAAACAATCATTTATTAAAAATCAGAGTGGTTTCTTAAAAGCTTGTCTTCAGAATACCTTTTCGGAGAAAGTGATTAATCAACTGGCAAGAAAAACTGGTTTCGTTAAACGATCAAGAAAGCTATCAGCTCATAGTTTTATTAACACGCTTATGTTCTCCTTCAACAACCAGGAGAGCACAAGCTTACCCGATA
>DATJHZ010000433.1:0-3803 GCA_035493595.1 Cyclobacteriaceae bacterium
CGCCAGCAAACTCGCACACCAGTATATTCTTGTCGACAGTCATGTTGATCTTCCCTCTCGGCTGAAGGTAAAACACTTCAGATTAGAGCGCGAATACCTGGGCATACCTGTTAAAACTACGGAAGGAGATTTCGACTATGAGCGCGCAAAGAATGGAGGACTCGATGCTCCTTTTATGTCAATCTATATTCCATCATCTTATCAGCTAAAAATAGATTATGGAAAAGCATTGGCTGATTCTCTCATCGACATGATTGAAGGAATTACAAAGGCCATACCCGATAAATTTGCACTGGCCAGAACACCAGCTGAAATCAAAGGGAATTCTAAAGCAGGCAAAATCTCATTGCCATTCGGAATGGAAAATGGAGCTCCCATTGGTAATGATCTTGCTAACCTTAATTATTTTTTTAATCGGGGCATTTGCTATATCACTTTAACACATGGTAAGGATAATCAGATCTGTGATTCATCGTACGACTCCTTACACACCTGGAATGGTCTCAGTCCGTTTGGCGAAAAAGTTGTTGTCGAAATGAACAGACTCGGTATTATGGTAGATATCTCTCACGTTTCAGACAGTGCCTTTTATGATGTACTAAAAATTACCAAGGCACCACTCATTGCATCTCACTCTTCATGTCGGTATTACACGCCTGGTTTCGAACGTAACATGACGGATGATATGATTAAAGCTCTGGCAAAAAACGGAGGCGTGATACAAATAAATTTTGGTGCATCATTTCTTGATGCTGTTGCTCGTAAAAACCACACCCTTCGTGATTCACTTGAAAAACAATTAACGGCAAAAGGTCTTACTTCTGCTGATGACGCCGCACAACCTATCATTGAAAAATTTGGCAAACAACACAAAGAACTTTTCTCTGATGTAGAGCGTGTGGCCGACCATATAGACCATGTTGTTAAGCTCGTTGGTATTGATCACGTTGGCATTGGCTCTGACTACGATGGTGTAGGCGATAGTCTTCCGTTAGGTTTGAAAGATGTATCATCTTATCCTAATTTAATTTATGTTCTTCTCAAACGTGGCTATGTTGAAAAAGATATTGAAAAGATCTGCAGTAAGAACCTGTTTCGTGTGTGGAATAAAGTTATAGATGTCGCCAAACAATGAAAGTCTAGCACACAGGCTAGTTATTATTTGATTCTGATATAAGCAGTTATCTTAAAATTTAAAATGATTTATTAAGATAAACGCGTGATCAGCATTGTAGAGAAAGTCAATGTTTTTAAAATCTTTTCACTCACTTCTTCACCAACTAATTTCCTTTTATTTTCTACATAGCCACCATTATCCTCTTTGTGTTCGATAACACTTACAACAAGCTGCTAAAAACAATTTTTCAGATCATAAGTGCCTGATAATTATTTGCGTGTAGTGTGTGTTACGGTGATTACTTTCTCGATAAAACGCCGTAAAATTGTGCACTTTTTTAGTGTTAAATCTTAAAGATTATGTGTGGAATTGTAGCTTATATTGGTCATCGTCAGGCTCAGGATGTAATTATCAAAGGATTAAAGAGATTAGAATATCGCGGGTATGATAGTGCCGGCATTGCTCTGCTCAACGGTGGTTTAAATGTTTATAAGAAGAAAGGCAAAGTATCCGAGCTTGAAGCTTATTTAAAAGGGAAGAATCTTGACAGTACCATCGGTATCGGTCACACGCGATGGGCCACTCACGGTGAACCTAACGACACGAATGCTCACCCGCATTACTCAGCTACCAAAAAGCTTGCTATTATCCACAATGGTATTATTGAAAATTACAGTGCCCTGAAACAAGAACTGATCCGCAAAGGTCATGTTTTCTTTAGTGATACTGATACTGAAGTATTTATTCATTTCATTGAAGACATTAAAGACAACGAAAATTGCAGCCTTGAAGAAGCTGTGCGCCTGGCGCTTACAAAAGTTATTGGTGCTTATGCTATTGTAATCATGTCGCTTGAAGAACCTACACTGCTTGTGGCTGCACGCAAAGGAAGTCCGTTGGTTGTAGGTGTTGGTAAAGATGAATTCTTTCTTGCTTCTGATGCTACTCCAATTGTAGAGTACACTAACGAAGTAGTTTATTTAAATGATCAGGAAATTGCAGTTGTTCATGATGGTGTTCTTAGCATCAAGAATACAGCTAACCTGCCACTTACACCCTATATACAAACCGTTGACTTGGAATTAGAAGCCATTGAAAAAGGTGGCTACGACCATTTCATGCTAAAAGAAATATTCGAACAGCCTCGTTCTATCAGCGATTGTATGCGCGGCCGTGTAGATTCAAGCACTGGCCGACTTGTGCTTGGTGGTTTGCGTGAATATGTAAACAAACTTGTTAATGCTGATCGTATCATCATTGTAGCTTGCGGAACCTCCTGGCATGCTGGCCTTGTAGCCGAATATTTCTTTGAAGAATTTTGTCGCATTCCAGTAGAAGTAGAATATGCTTCCGAATTCCGTTACAGAAACCCAATTATTCGTGAAGGTGATGTTGTCATTGCCATCTCACAATCTGGAGAGACTGCAGATACACTGGCCGCCATTGAACTGGCTAAATCAAAAGGTGCTATTATTTTTGGCGTATGTAATGTTGTTGGTTCCTCTATTGCTCGTGCAACGCATGCAGGTGCTTATACACATGCTGGTCCGGAGATTGGTGTTGCCAGCACAAAAGCATTTACGGCACAACTCACAGTATTGAGTCAGATAGCACTTATTGTTGCCCAGAAAAAAGGTTCTATCACAGAACAGAAACTTCATGAGTTACTGGTAGAGATGGAAACCATTCCTGCCAAAGTTGAGAAAGCTTTACTGCTCAATGATCAGATTAAAGAAATAGCAGAGACATTTAAAGATGCTCCTAATTTTATTTACCTCGGAAGAGGGTATAACTTCCCCGTGGCATTAGAAGGGGCACTGAAGCTTAAAGAAATTTCATACATCCATGCTGAAGGCTATCCTGCCGCAGAAATGAAACACGGGCCTATCGCACTTATTGATGAAGAAATGCCTGTAGTATTCATTGCTACAAAAGATAGCTCTTATGAAAAAGTAGTATCCAACATTCAGGAAGTAAAGGCCCGCAAAGGTCGCGTTATCTCTATCGTAACTGAAGGCGATGAACACATTCCTAAAATGTCAGAGTTCACTATACAAGTGCCTGCCGTACAGGAAGCATTGATGCCCATGGTTTCTGTTATACCTCTTCAATTACTTTCTTATCACATTGCTGTTATGAGGGGATGCAACGTTGATCAACCAAGAAATCTGGCGAAGTCCGTTACGGTAGAATAAAATAACTTTGATTGTATAAAATCAAAAACAGGATTAGCAGTTGCATACTAATCCTGTTTTTTATTTACTGATACCTTGTCTATCAATTATTCAAATAATACACAATAGCATTATTACCTCCAGTATTTGTGTCAAATACTTTAGTCTCTTCTTTCCACTCCCATCCTATTACACCAATATATAATCGATCTGTTTTATCAAGATAAATTGAATAGATGTAATGCTTATAGGGAAAAATATCTTCCCATGTATTTCCGCCATCGGTAGATTTTAAAACACTATCGGGTTGTTTGGGGTATGTTTTCGGATCAACAATTTTATACATGATACCATTAGAAGCAGTGACGATACGTGTTCGCAAATTTTCCAGTGATTTATTCTTTTTTAACATCCAAGTATCCCCATTATCTAAAGAATAAAAATCCTGATAGCTTGAGTTGTATAAAGATATTGCCAACAAAGTATCCTGATTTTCTCTTAATTCGTAGGCC
>DATJHZ010000434.1:0-3529 GCA_035493595.1 Cyclobacteriaceae bacterium
ACAAAGCGTCCATAATCTTCAATGGCATACGTGCCTGGAATCATCTTGGGTAAGTTGAAAGTAATTTCTGTTGCTGTTATAGCAGGTGGTTTTAATTCAACCAGAAGTTTATCGTTGTTTACCTGTGTGAGATCAACCAGGTAGTGGTATTGGTCTTTCGACTGCGCTACCGCGAAATGCGATAGGGCGAGTGAACCAATACAAAGTAGAAATAGTTTAATGCGCATGTAGTTTGTAATTTTTTGTAAGATTAGAGGTTAATATTAAAATTCAAAATGAATTTAACGGATAAATGAAGAAGACAGTTATTATAGGCGCCACTCCCAATCCATCGCGATATGCCTATCTGGCAGCAGGCATGCTTACAGATTATAAGCACGAAATTGTTCCTCTCGGGATTAAAAAAGGTGCTGTATTTGGTAAAGACATTGAGGATATCAGAAGTAAGCCCGTGATTAAAGACGTTGATACCGTGACGTTATACATAGGCCCGCAGCATCAACCGGAATGGTATAATTATATTTTAAGCTTAAAGCCCAAACGCATTATCTTTAATCCAGGAACTGAGAATGAAGAATTTGAAACGCTGGCCGAAGAGCAGGGTATTGAAGCGCTCGAAGCCTGTACGTTGGTGCTGTTAAGGTCTAACCAATTTTAGTTTTCATTCATAACGTCTTTGAGGCCACTATAAATTTTTTTGTATCGTTGAAAGTTAGCCGTGTAGATTTCGTGCTGAGTACTATCAGGTAGATACGTTTCTATAGATTCTGGTTTGATCTGATCATAACTTGTAATTATGCCAAGCGACTTTAGAGCCATATACGCTGCTCCTAACGCAGAGGCATCTTCAGGATTAATAAGACAAACTTTTTTATTGAAGATGTTTGATAGTATCTGGATCCAAGCTTTTGAACGTACAAACCCACCACTCACATGAATTTGTTTTATAATCAAACCAGATTCTTCCATAGCGTTAGCAACATGGTAGAGCGCCATGGTTATTCCTTCAATAACGGCCCTGGTAAAATGAGCTTGCTTATGCTGACCATTAATGCCAAAGAAAACACCTTGTGCATTGCTGTTCCAGATAGGTGCGCGTTCACCAAGTAAGTAGGGGAGAAATACTAATCCATCGGCACCAGCTTTTATCGTTTCCATTTCCTGTAAGATGGCATTGTAATCGTCAGATGAATTCAGATTCTTATTTAGGAAATTCTGAATAAACCATTTCAGCGTAACGCCACCATTGTTAACAGGTCCGCCTGAAATGAATGTGGATTCATCAAGTCGGTAGTTAAATGTCATGGCATCAAAATTTAAGGTAGGCTTTGTGTTGCCTACGCGAATGGCGCCACTGGTACCAATGGTAAGTGCAGCAATGCCTGGCTCGGTTGCAAAACTTCCGAGGTTAGCCATGCAGCCATCACTTGCACCAACGATGAAGGGTGTATTTGCATTAATCTTTAGTTGAGTTGCAACTTCAGGTACCAACGTATTTCGTATGGTGCCTGTGCTGATGAGTGAAGAAAGTTTTTCAGTGGTAATTTCAGCAAGTGCTAAGGCATTCGTGTTCCACTCTAATTTTTCAATATCAAACAATCCTGTTGCCGAAGCGAGAGAATGATCAATCTCAAATGATTGGAAGAGTTTATGCCAGATAAATTCTTTGATGGAAATGAATTTATGAGTCTTCGCAAAAAGATCTTGCTCATTTTCTTTCAGCCAAATGATTTTGCATAACGGCGACATACTATGAATAGGTGTGCCTGTCTGTTCATAAATCATTTCTCCAACAGCGGAGTTTCTGATGCGCTCTGCAATAGATGCACTTCGGTTATCGGCCCAGGTAATCATGTTTGCAAGTGCATGGCCACTCTCGTCAACAGCAATGAGACTGTGCATAGCTGAGCTTAGTGCGACGCCTGTGGGCTGCCCCAATTCATTAACAGTTTGCTGTATGCATTTTATAAAGGCTTGCCAGATTGCTTCGGGTGTTTGTTCGCTGTAGCCTGGCTGCGGTGATAATGTTGGGTACGATGCGCTTGTTGAGAAGAGTACTTGTCCTGAAGTGTTGATGGAGACGGCTTTGGTGCTGCCTGTTCCAATATCAACGCCAATTATATAAGATGACATCCTGCATAAATTTGCCTCAAGATAGTTAAAATAAAAAGGGGCACCCACAACGAATGCCCCTTCAGTTTAGGTTAAAGTAATATTTGTTAATGAATGCCGTTACTAAAGTTTTTTCTTTTGGCCTCACCTCTTTCCTCTCCTGAGGAGAGGATGTCGGAGGAACTTAAGTAAGCGACATTGATTTGTTAATGAGACATCATTTCCATTTCTTTTCTTCTCTTGGCATCAAGAGAGAACCGGCCGGCACCAAAGATCATAAATATCACAAGTCCTGTTAAAACAGCAACCGATACCCACAACTCGAAATTGGCAACAGATAATATACCGTGAGGTAAGTTTACAAAGATGATTGCGCCAATGAGAATTGGCATCTGAATAACACTTACAATACGTGTGAAGAGTCCGAATACAATAAGCGGACCACCGAGGATGTGCGCAAAGACAATGTAGTGCGCTAAAACAACACCTGCGAAATAAACATTAATACCTGCGGTAGTGAGTTCCAAATCATTCATGTGAGTTATGAAGAACAGACCCTTGTAGGTAATAAATATACCAAGGATGATGCGAAATGCATCTAGCCAACCGGGGCGGTGTGAGTTGCCCCATTTTTCAACACTGGAAACAACATTCATAGTAGTCTGATTTTGTTATACAAAGTTTACGAAAAATAGCTTGGATGTACAAGATAAGATTGCTGAATGTATGAGTGTACACGTAGCGTTATTCAGGAATGTCTGAAGTGAATTTTGAAAATTGCTCAATGATGTTGAGCAATGAATAAAAAAAGACTGTCACGCAAAGCATAACAGTCTTCTTTATTAACTGCTTGAAACAGTAAATAGATTAATATTCGTTTCTACGGCTATTGAATCCGCCACCACTACCGCCACGGTTGTATCCGCCGCCGCTACGTGGAGCATCAGTTTTGGGTCTTGCCTCGTTAACAACAAGGTTCTTTCCCATAAAATCAGAACCATTCAAATCATTGATGGCCTGACGACCTGCCGTTTCATCGCTCATTTCAATAAAACCAAATCCACGGCTGCGTTGTGTAAACTTGTCTAAGATGATTTTAGCTGAGCTAACTTCACCAAACTCTTCGAATAATCCCCTGAGTTCTTGTTCCGTTGCTTTAAAAGGGATGTTTGCAACATAAATGTTCATTGTTCTGTGTTATAAAGTGAGAAATAATACCGTAAACTGAGAATCTGGAAGGAAACACAAAAAACAAAGAGTACTTTATGTTGCGATAAGAATCTACAATTAACATGTAAAGCTAATGATTAATTTGAATTTTCCTTGTCCATGCATTTTTTGGTTGTATGATACTCTCAAACCATGATGGTACAGCACAGTTACAAAGATCGCAACAACCTTTCATACCATTAATCAT
>DATJHZ010000435.1:0-25351 GCA_035493595.1 Cyclobacteriaceae bacterium
ACTCGGAGTGACGGCCTTTATTATTACGCAAAGAATCGGTTGTACAGATTAGATGGAGATGATGGTTTGCCTGACCTTTTTATCTATGATCTTATGGAGGATAATAACGGTTCTGTTTGGGCAGGTACTGACGGTGGTGCAGTTCGATGTACGCTTAAGGATACGAAAGCGAGCGTAGAAGTTTTTAATTCAGACGATGGATTACCGGATAACATTATTAAGAAATTAGTCCTCCATGATGAGAGCTCCATCTGGATGGCTACGGAAGATCATGGAATACTTGAATTTAATCCTCTTACTAAAAAATGGATTTCAAAAATTAAGTATGAACCTCACTATGGCACTATAACAGATTTTATAATGACAAAAGAGCAGGTATGGGTGTCAACTTCTCAACTTGGTCTTATTGTATTTGATCGCAAAAATGATCAGACCAAGATCTACACACCGCATACCACGCCAGACCTCACATCTATTATGTCAATTCTTGATGACGTAGAAGGAAACATCTGGATAGGTACAAAAACGGGAGTTACCAGATGCAACGGAGACCGCGTTGAATTTATTTCAGATCTCGGTGGCTCTCAGAATAGCAACGTTCTGGCTATGACTTTCGATCAAACCAATACATTGTGGTTTTCCACCAGTGAAGGTTTGTTCAAAAGATCCATTGAAAAGGGGAGTGCTATTATTAAAGATCAACTGGCAGGAACCAGATTTCAGCAGTATACTATCATAAGTTTGTATACCGACCATTACGGCTATATCTGGGCCGGACTGTTTGGCGAAGGCTTGCTTCGTATCAATCCTAAGACTGGCAAGATCACTTATTTGAACAAAGAACTAAGGAATGGTAATGTGCTAAATATTACGGGGAAAGATAATGTAGTCTGGCTGGCTACACTTGGAGGTGGTGTTAAAATTACTATTCAAGGTGAGAAGCTGGATGTAAAGAATTACACCAGTGAAGATGGTTTGATATCAGACTATATCTACCAGGTATTTATTGATAGTAAAGATCGTGTATGGTTTGCAACAGATGGAAAAGGTGTGGACATGTTAGATGCTCAAGGCTTCCATCATTTTGAAAAAGATTTTGCAACAAAGGTTGTTTACGGTTTTGCTGAAGATTCCAAATCTGCAATATGGACCAACGTACAGGGAGAAGGATTGTATAAATTTGATGCCACTAGATTTGTTCCATTAAGTGAAACGAAACTTCGTGATAACAGCATCAGTGCTTTCTCTTCTACAGATGCTGGTAATATTATTGTCATGAATGAGCTTGGTATTGATTTCATCAATGTAGAATTAAATAAAGTTCGCCCACTTACCGATGAGGCTAACATGAGCTCTCGAAAAGGAAATCTTAATGCAATAGCTAAAGGTCATTATGGAAGAATCTATTTTGGTACTGATGCAGGAATTGTATCGTGCTCGGGAGCAACTGAGGCTTCATCACCTAAACCATTTATTGACAAATTAAAAATCCTCAATGAGGAATCATTACCTGTTAATAACCTCATACTTGCTTATGACCAGAATAATGTAACCATAAATTATCACGGTTTTTGGTATCAGAATCCTGAGGAATTAAATTATAAGTATACATTAATCAATTACGATCAGGAGTGGATCAACACAGGCGACAGATCAGTAACATATTCAAGTTTACCGCCTGGTGACTATACCTTTCATGTTATGGTTTCTGCATCAGAAGATTTTGACAATGCTTCTGAAGTAACATACCACTTCATAATCACGCCGCCATTCTGGCGAACTAATTCATTCTATGTAGGAACGTTAATGCTTATTGTTTTTCTGGGATACTCTTATCTTAAATTCAGAGAGCGTAAACTTATCCGTGATAAGAGAATTCTGGAAGAGAAAGTTGTTGAACGCACCCGCGAAATTCAAATGAAGACAGAAGAAATTAATGCTCAAGCTGAAGAGATCAGAGGCATTAATGAGAACCTGGAAATGCTTGTGCAGGAACGTACTCGCGAACTGGAGAAAAAAAATAAGGCTCTTGAAGAGTCAGCTTTCATTATAGCGCATGAACTTCGCGCACCTGTAGCCAGTATTCTGGGGTTAATTAATTTAATTTCGAAGACAGAGTTAGACAGTAAAGAAAAAGAGATTGTCAATCACATGAACGACTCTGCAGAAAAACTCAACTCTATTGTTCGAACAATAACCAAGGCTATTGAGAAAGGTGATAGTTTCACCAAATTTAATTAATCAGATATCGATGTGATAAACATCAGTATCATTACGAGCAATGTGCCGTACACAGAATCCACCAGGCTGTGGTATTTCTTCTACCAGATCAAATTGTTTACATGATTTGGGAAGGCCAGAAAATACTAGCAGAAAATGAAACATGATGCCTCCTGGTATTACGGTCCAGGCAGGTGCCATGGAAATGTTTTCGGCATGTACCAGTTGAGCTTTCGCACCGGATGACTGATCAATTAGAAAAGTTGTTTTCCAGATACGGATAAGCATTTCTTCAGCAAGGTTATCAAAATAACAATGCACATAAACGAATGAATCTTCCAGGGAAGAGGGAGAGATGGACGTTAGTATTTCAACATCGACTTCTGGCTTGGTTCGAACCGGTGGCTCCTGAATGCTTCCCACAACATTGAAATTATAGACGTGAAGATGCAAATCTCGTTTCTTTCTTTCAGAGAGACAAGCCTTAAGAAATTCTTAAGATTCTTGAACGGTCATCAATGAAGGCAGCTTTTAATGTTCAGGTTCTGCTACAACTCTGTCTCTCCTTGCCTGCGATAAAGTACTACAATCGAATGAAGCTTGAAATTTATCACGTTTTGGAATCGAACTTTCGGATTTTTGGTATCTTGAGGCCTGTTTCTTGCTGCCTTCTATTAACTAATTGAAAGAGAGCTAGATGTAGAAAGCAGAATACCTTAATCTCAGAAAATTTAAAATAAGATTGTTATGAGATTTTGCTGAGATGGAATTTAAAAATTGAGTAGCATGAAAATATTAGTTTGCATTTCACACGTACCTGACACCACCTCTAAAATCAACTTTGTTGAAAACAATACAAAGTTCGATAGCAACGGAGTTCAATTTATAATCGGCCCGTATGATGACTACGCTTTGGCCAGAGCCATTGAATTAAAAGAAGCCAGTGGTGCTACTGTTACGGTATTGAATGTAGGACTTGCTGATACAGAGCCAACTATACGTAAAGCATTAGCTATCGGGGCTGATGATGCGATTCGTGTGAATGCCGAACCTGTGGATTCACTTTTTGTAGCTTCTCAAATTGCTGAACACACAAAAGGAGTAGGGTACGATCTTATTCTGATGGGACGTGAATCTATTGACTTTAATAGCGGCGTTGTGCATAGCCTTGTAGGCGAGTTACTGGGTATGCCATCAATCTCTCCGGTAATGAAATTGGATATTGTTGGATCGGCTGCTAAACTTTCTCGCGAAATAGAAGGTGGCAAAGAATCGCTGGAGCTTAATCTTCCTTTTGTTGCTGGATGTCAGGAGCCAATAGCGGAATGGAAAATTCCTAACATGCGTGGCATCATGTCCGCACGTACAAAACCTTTAAAAGTAGTTGAAGCCAGTGCAGTGAGCAGTGGTGTTAAACTTCAAAAATATGAATTGCCTCCTGCCAAAGGTTCTGTTAAAATGATTTCTGCTGACAACGTGCAGGAGTTGGTAAGTTTGTTAAAGAACGAGGCAAAAGTAATTTAAGAACATATTCTTCAACCTATATAATTTACATACAATGGCCATTTTAGTTTTTGTAGAAAGTGCTGAGGGTAAAATCAAGAAGACCTCAATAGAGGCAGTTTCATATGCGCATGCTATGGGCGGTGGCGTAACTGCTATTGCATTGGGCAGCGTTGATAAAGCAGAGTTGGAGAATTTAGGAAAATACGGTGCTCAAAAAGTTTTGCACGTTGCTGATGAGAGACTTAATCAGGGACTCATTCAGGCATATGCATCAGTTTTATCAAAAGCATTTAAAGATGAAAATGCTGATATTCTTGTGTTAGCAAACTCTTCATTGGGAACGCCAGTGGCTGCTAAAGTTGCCATTCAGGCCGGTGCGAGTTTGGCCACTAATGTGGTGGAGCTTCCTAATACATCGTCAGGTTTTGTTGTTAAAAAGAGCATCTATACTGGTAAAGCTTTTTCGCTGGTTGAACTTAGCAATGCAAAAAAGGTGATTGCCATCCGAAAAAATGCTGCCGAGATCAAAGAAGTAGGGAGTCCCGCGAGCGTAACTCCATATTCTGTTACTCTTTCAGATGCAGACTTTTCAACAAAGATTACGGCAACAGAGAAGGCAACCGGAGAGATTTTACTTCCTGAAGCCAATATTGTAGTATCTGGTGGCAGAGGCATGAAAGGCCCCGAACATTGGGGAATTCTGGAAGATCTGGCGAAATCACTGCATGCAGCAACAGGCTGTAGCAAGCCAGTATCTGACCTGGGTTGGAGACCTCACCATGAACACGTAGGCCAGACAGGTGTTAAGGTAGCGCCGCAATTATACATTGCCATCGGAATTTCAGGTGCCATACAGCATCTTGCTGGTGTTAATTCATCCAAGTATATTGTTGTTATTAATAAAGATCCGGAAGCGCCATTTTTTAAAGCAGCAGATTATGGTATCGTTGGCGATGCCTTTGACGTTGTACCTAAATTAACGGAAGCCATAAAAGCGTTGAAATAGTTTTCCAGGAACTGTGTGCGTTAGGGTATTTATTGTAAGTTAGTTTAATGAAAATCAAGCCTGGAAAGAATTAGCAGTGAGTGTGAAAAAAATCAAATTAGAAATATTAGGGCTTTCCTCAAGTCAATCTCAGACAGGATCGTTTGCTTTAGTCCTTGGCGAAACCGAAGGTAACAGAAGACTCCCCATCATCATTGGAATGTTTGAGGCTCAAGCTATTGCTATCGAGATCGAAAAAATTATCCCTAACCGGCCGATGACGCATGATCTGTTTAAAGCCTTTGCGCTAAACTATCATTTTACGGTAGAGGAGATCATTATTTCTGATTTAAAAGAGGGTGTATTCTTTGCCAAGATTCTTTGTTCAGATGGCTTGAAGAAAATAGAAGTAGACGCACGCCCATCAGATGCTATTGCTATCGGGTTACGATTCGACTCGCCAATATATACTTATGAGAATATCCTGGCAGAAGCAGGTATTGTTTTGACAGATGAAGTTGAAGAAGAAAAAGCAGAATCTAAATCTGAAGTAAAAGCCAAAGTAAAGAAAGAGTCTACCAAGAAAGATGACTTTAAAAACTACTCTGTTGAAAAGCTCAATGAACTTCTAAAAGATGCTATCGACAAGGAAGACTATGAACGCGCAGCCAAAATACGCGATGAACTAAGCAAACGAAATTAAGCTTCTCACTTCTTTTTCCGATCAAGTCAGCAATCACACTGCTGATTTATGAGTTAACAGAATCCTATACTATTCTTCCATTCCTGGTATGTAGCCGATAGTGATGTCCTTTTGATTTCTTTCACGCCAAACGCTAAAAATCGGCGTTTATTTCTATCCATACTAGCCTCAGATTTAGTAACTTTAGTTAATGACAAGTTAACCTAAAGCGATAGTTTTTAACCACCATTAAAAATATGAGACCCTTATTTATTATTCTCTTCCTGGCCGTGACTGCAAGTTCAGTATTGGCTCAAAAAGATATTCAAAAGAAAATTCAGACGCAGTTTATTGATGCTGCTAATGGTTCAGTTATTGAAATTCCTGAAGGTCATTTTACACTAGACGCAAGCTTGTGGCTTGACGGCAAAAAAGATGTTGTTATAAAAGGTGCAGGCCAGGATAAAACAGTTTTGAGTTTTCTGGGCCAGATCTCAGGCGCTGAAGGAATTAAAGTTACAAATGCAACCAACATCACCATTCAGGATCTCACCGTTCAAAATACAAAAGGTGATGGTGTAAAAACACAATTAGTGGAAGGCATAACTTTTCAGAACGTTAAAGCTGAGTGGACAAATAATGGTAAAGCTGAGAATGGAGGCTATGGATTATATCCTGTTCAATGCACCAATGTATTGATAGACCATTGCTCAGCAGTGGGAGCAAGCGATGCGGGCATTTACGTAGGACAATCAAAAAATATCATCGTTAGAAATTCAAAAGCTTACATGAATGTTGCCGGTATTGAAATCGAAAATTCATGGTATGCCGATGTTTACGAGAATGAAGCCTTTAATAACACTGGTGGAATTCTTGTTTTCGACCTTCCTGATCTCATCCAAAAAGAAGGTGGTTATGTACGTGTTTTCAAAAACTATGTTCATGATAATAATCACATAAACTTTGCACCAAAAGCAAACACAGTTGGTAAAGTTCCGCAAGGCACAGGCTTGATGGTATTGGCCACAAGGCACGTTGAATTGTTTGACAATAGGATTATAAACAACATTACGGTTGGTACTGCTGTTGTGAGCTACTACATCACAGAGAATCCTATAAATGATAAAAGTTATAAACCATATCCGTCTGATATTTTTATTCATGACAATGAATATGAACGTCCGAATGTAAAAGCTACCAGCAAAGGTCGCATGGGTAAGTTGTTTAAATACAAATTACGCTTCGGTAAAAATGTTCCGCATATTCTTTATGATGGTATTGAAGATTCGAATAACAAAAATCGTAATATCTGTATCAGGAATAACAAAAATGAATCGTTCGTTAATATTGATGCAGGCAATAAATTCAAGAATAAATCCAGAGACATAAAAGCTTATGATTGTGAACAGTCGCCAATCACTCCGGTTGTGCTTAGTTCAGTAAACTAGTTGGCTTATTACTTCTGTTTTTTAATATTATCCAATGAAGATTCTGGTTGGTTTAGGCATGTTGGTAAGTCTCTTTTCTTTTATAAGTCTTAAAGAGAATAACACTTTTCAGCGCAAAGATAAATTGTCTGAGTATGGATTTTTTTCAGGTAATCTTGCCAGTCTTAATCCTGCGGAAGGTATATTGATCTATAACTTAAACACGCCATTGTTTAGTAACTATGCTGAAAAATTACGATTCATCAAGTTACCCCAGGGCAGTAGCGCACAATACAATGACTCTGTCACATTTGAATTCCCGATAGGTACAGTATTTATAAAAAATTTTTATTATCCATTTGATTTCAGAAAGCCAGAGAAGGGGAGAGTAATTCTTGAAACGCGTTTGCTTGTTCATGAAGAGGAGGGGTGGACTGCATATCCTTATATCTGGAATGAAGAACAGACCGAAGCGATCTATGATCCCGCAGGAGAAACAAAAAGCATTTCATACATTGATGCCGCAGGTAAAAAAATAACGACACCCTATGTGATTCCAAACAAAAATCAGTGCAAGGGATGTCACATCAGAAATCAGGTAATGGTGCCTATCGGTCCGTCGGCAAGACAACTTAATCGCGATATCAAGTATGAAAATAAAACTGAGAATCAGCTTAAGCATTGGGTTGAGTCTGGTCGATTAAGCGGAGTGCCAGATGTGAATGCAATACCCAAATTAGCGGTATGGAATGAGCAGGCATCAGGTACACTTAACAACAGAGCAAGAGCATACCTGGATGCTAATTGTGGCCATTGTCATAATCGTTTAGGGCCCGCCAGCACGTCTGGTTTATTTCTTGATATTACGGAAAAAGATCCGGCTCATTTGGGTGTCAATAAATCACCCGTAGCAGCGGGTAGAGGTGCAGGCGAATTTCAATTTGATATTGTGCCAGGTCAGCCACATAAATCAATCCTTGTATTTCGTATGAATACCAATGATCCTGCTATAGCCATGCCCGAAATTGGTCGTGAACAAATTCATAAAGAAGGCCTTGCACTAATTGAAGAATGGATCAGGAAAAATGATTTTAACTGATTTGAATAGATTTACTTTTTATAGTGCTTACTCAACCGTAAATTTCTTCGATCTAAGGCTCACTATTGAATGACTCAACAGGAAATTGAAAGGAGAACTATTTCTCATCTTTCTCAATACATAACAGATCATAAAAAAGAAACCATTGAAAAGGTACTTTCATTACGTACCAATCATGTTACCATTGTATTAGAAGATATCTTTCAATCTCAAAATGCAAGTGCCGTTATTCGCACATGTGAATGCATGGGCTTACAGGATGTACACATCGTAGAAAATCTTAGCAAGTATCATCTCAACACCAGAGTTCTTAAAGGTGCTGACAAGTGGATGCATTTAGGTCGATACAAGAATGAAAATATAAACAACACCGAAGTGTGTTTTTCAAAACTACGAAGCGAAGGATATACGATATTGGCTACAGATCCAGGTGAAGATGGTCTGTCTATTCATGATATCGATCCGGTTGCCAATAAGCTTGCAGTTGTTTTTGGTAACGAGTTACGAGGCACATCGTCCTATGCCATTGAACATGCTGATCACAAAGTTAGAATACCCATGTTTGGCTTCACTGAAAGCCTGAATATATCCGTAAGCGTTGCTATATGCTTAAATAGCTTAATCACACGTTTGCGTTCATCGTCCATTAACTACGGATTGACAGATGAAGAAAAAGAAATTATCCGCTTGAACTGGTATAGAAAAGTAGTACGTCGGTCAGACATCATTGAAAGAGAGTTTTTGCGTACAATTGAGTAACTTTGTGTGTTGGCTGATAATTTTTATATGCGTTGGATTAAGCGATCCATTTTTTTTCTGCTTGTATTGTTCTTTCTTTTCCTGATACTAGGTAACATCTGGGTTGTTAAAAGCACTGAAAATGAAGTTTATGCTGATTTAACAGAGTTACCCAATCACAGAGTAGCATTGGTGTTAGGAACAAGCCAGAGAACATCAAGTGGGTCATCAAACCAGTTTTTTGAGAATCGTATCGAGACCGCTGCGAAACTTTATAAAATGGGTAAGATCGATCATTTCATTTTAAGTGGAGATAATCGAACGATATTCTATAATGAGCCGTTAGCAATGCAAAAGGCGCTTATCAAGCTTGGTGTACCGGCTACAGCAATAACACTGGATTATGCGGGCCTTCGTACACTGGATTCCGTTGTAAGGGCAAAGGAAATTTTTGGGCAGACAAAAATTATTATCATAACACAACCTTTTCATAGCTACCGGGCTCTATTCATTAGTCATTTTTACAACATTGATGCTGTGGCAATGGTGGCCGGTGAGCCTGATTACGATTATGCAATAAAAGTGAGAGTGCGTGAGTACTTCGCCAGGCCAAAAGCTATTTTGGATTTGTATGTTTTTAAAACAGAACCAAGGTTTTTAGGTGAAAAAGAAGGTTTAAAAATTGCAATTTAAAATAGATTTAGTGACAGAACGTCTAATTAAAATAGGGCCCGACGTAACAATCGGCATGGTTGAAGAGTTTAATTATTATTTTTGAAATCAAATTTATCTTGTGCAGAGAAGTATAGTTTTAAGATTTACAAGTTGTTTTTTATTCATTTTGGCTTTTCATCTGTCTTCTTGGGCACAAGAAACTATAGTGAAGGGTAAAATTACTGATTCCAATTCTGGCGATCCTATTCCATTTGCTAACCTTATTTTTAAAGGAACCACTATCGGTACTACAACAGATTTCGATGGCAATTATACGATCAGAACATCAAATCCTTCTGATTCACTCCAGGCTTCTTATATTGGGTATAAACCCAAACACAAAATTGTTCGTAAAGGCGAGACTCAGATCATAAATTTTCAATTAGAGGAGTTAGTTACAAATCTGCAGGAGTTTGTACTTGTAGCAGGAGAGAACCCGGCGTATCCTATTCTGAGAAAAGTGGTTAAGAACAAATCAAAAAATGATAAGCGCCAGCTTTCAGCTTACGAATACGATACTTACACTAAAATCGAAATAGACGTTGATAACATGACGGATAAATTTCGTCAGCGAAAAGCCATAAAAAAAATTACACAAGTTTTAGATAGTGTTGAACGAATTGCTGGTGAAGATGGAAAACCTATTCTGCCACTTTTCATTTCAGAAAGCGTTTCAAAATTCTACTATCGTGATAACCCACAGTTAACAACAGAGAATATTCTGCATTCCAAAATTAATGGTGTTGGGGTTGAAGATGGAACCATGATCACACAGTTGATAGGAACATCTTTCCAGGATTATAATTTCTATGAAAACTGGTTAAGCGTAGTTCGTAAGGAATTTGTTTCTCCTATTGCAGATGGATGGCGTCTTTACTATGAGTACGATCTCACCGATAGTTTGATGGTGGATGGAGACTTCTGTTACCGCATTGACTTTTTTCCAAAGAGTAAACAACAATTAGCTTTTGAAGGAACCATCTGGATTACGAAAGCTGAGTATGCCCTGAAACAAATAGACGCTTCAATTGGTAAAGAAGCTGATTTAAACTTTATCGAGAAGATTCGAATTCAACAGGAGTCTGATAAAGTTGAAAGCGGAGCATGGATTCCCATTAAGAACCGGGTGCTGATTGATGTTAGCGAAGTTACTAAGTTCTCAGCCGGTATGTTGGCTAAGTTCTATACATCCAATAAAAATATTGTTGTTAATAAACCATATAAGCCATCGTTTTATTCTCATCCCATTGTTGCTGCAGAAGACTCCAGACTTCATGAAGAAGAAGAGTTCTGGGATACACTTCGCCACGAAGCTCTAAGTGAAACGGAGAGGAATGTTTATAAAATGATTGATACGCTTCAAAACATTCCAATTGTTAGAACATACACTGATATCATAAAAGTAGTGATTGATGGATACTACAATACAGGTAAAATTGAAGTAGGTCCTTACCTCGGTGTTGTTGCCTGGAATAATATTGAAGGTTTCAGAATACAAGGTGGTTTCAAAACTAATATCAAGTTTAGTGATAAGTGGGTTTTTGGAGGCCAGCTAGCCTACGGATTTAAAGATGAAAAAATTAAGTACTCAGCAACGATTCAAAATATTTTATCAAAGAAACATTGGACCACAGCGTCCTTTCGTGTTCGAAGTGATATAGCCAAACTTGGTGTTGATGATGAAGCGTTGGCTGATAATCCTCTGTTCCTGACAGCTACTCGCTGGGGGATTTTCAGAAGAGGATATTATTTTGATGAATACAGAGCCGCTTTTCAGCGAGAACTTTTCAAAGGTTTTACCCAGAAAGTATCCTTAAGACATTGGACTTTTGATCCTACTTATAATTTCGGGTTCAAGCAAGATCCTCTTAACGGAACGAACGTCGCAGAGGTGTTTCAATCATCCGAAATATCATTTGAGTCACGTTTTGCAAAAGATGAGCTGTTCATTCAGGATGACAACGAACGGATAAGTCTTGGCGCTGATAAGTGGCCCATATTGACAATGCGCTATACTCATGGTATTAAAGGTTTTTTAGGAAGCGATTTTGAATTTGATAAACTTAGATTCAGTGTATTCAAAAGAATTAAAGCTGGTCCATTAGGGATAGGATACCTGACAGTTTCAGGTGATTATGTTTTTAACACAATTCCATATCCATTGTTGTCCTTGCATTTAGGTAATCAGTCGCCGATTTATTCATCAGTTACCTTTAACCTTATGAATTACGGTGAGTTTGCCAGCGATCATTTTGTGGCCGTTCAGTATCGCCAATATCTGGAAGGTTTCCTTGTGAACAGAATACCCCTGATACAAAAACTTAAGTGGCGCCTATTGGGTACGGCCAACGTAATTTATGGAGGTATGCGAGGCGCTAATCGGAACCTGATGTCAGACGTCAACAGCTCAAATGAGCCAGCATTAAAACCTGGATACTTTTCGAATGGCAAACCATACATAGAAGTTGGTTATGGCGTAGAAAACATCTTCAAATTTCTTCGCGTTGATTTTGTTCATCGCCTTTCCTATCTGGATAATAAAGACGTCAGAAACTTCGGTATTCTTTTCTCGGCACAATTTCAACTCTAGTCCTCAAAGTACTTTTATCGGCTTAACTTAAGGCAATACGAGCGGAAAATAGCATATTTGCAGCCTGAATTTTTTAGTATGAGTTCGATTAAGATTATGTTGCCTGATGGATCATCACGAGAATATCCAAAAGGTGTAAAGGGAATTGAGATTGCTCAGAGCATTAGCGAAGGCTTAGCTCGGGTTTCATTGGCTATTGAGGTTGATGGAGAGGTTTGGGACTTGTCTCGCCCAATTGAAAAAGATGCTTCCATTAAAATCCTCACATGGAATGATAAATCTGGTAAAACAACATTCTGGCATTCTTCAGCTCACTTATTAGCAGAAGCTCTGGAAGAATTATATCCTGGTATAAAATTCGGAATTGGTCCTGCAATTGAAAGTGGGTTCTATTATGATGTTGATTTGGGTGGCAGATCTTTCGGCGAAGATGACCTGGCGCGCATTGAGAGTAAGGTGAAAGAACTTGCAAAAAAGGAAAGTGTATATCTTCGCAAAGATGTTTCCAAAGCTGAAGCTCTTGATTACTTCACCAAGAAGGGAGATCCTTATAAATTAGAATTGATCAACGGACTTCAGGATGGACAAATTACCTTTTATGAACAAGGTAATTTTGTTGATTTATGTAAAGGTCCTCATATACCGCATACAGGTTTTATAAAAGCAGTTAAGATTCTCAACATTGCTGGTGCTTACTGGCGCGGTGATGAGAAGAACAAGATGTTAACTCGCATCTATGGCATTACTTTTCCTAAACAAAAGGAACTTGAAGAGTATTTATTCCTTTTAGAAGAAGCTAAAAAACGTGACCATAGAAAACTTGGAAAAGAGCTTGAACTATTCGGCTTTTCTGAAAAGGTTGGCATGGGGCTTCCGTTATGGTTGCCTAAGGGTACAATCCTTCGTGAACGCTTAGAGCAGTTTTTGAGAAAGGCCCAGATTAAAGCTGGCTATGATCCTGTAGTAACACCACATATAGGTTCTAAGTCTCTTTATGTAACCTCTGGTCACTATGAAAAGTATGGCAAGGATTCATTTCAGCCAATTCATACACCTGACGAAAATGAAGAGTTTCTTTTGAAGCCAATGAACTGTCCTCACCATTGTGAGATCTATAAACTGAAGCCAAGGTCTTATCGTGATCTTCCTGTTAGGTTAGCGGAGTTTGGAACAGTTTATCGCTATGAGCAGAGTGGTGAACTTCATGGTTTAACACGCGTTCGTGGATTTACTCAAGATGATGCCCATATCTTCTGTAGACCAGATCAGGTAAAGGATGAGTTCATTAAGGTAATTGATCTTGTGTTGCTTGTTTTTAAAACTTTAGGTTTCGAAAACTTCACCGCACAAGTTTCATTGAGAGATCCTGAGAACAAACAGAAATATATTGGAGAAGATCATCTCTGGGAAAAGGCTGAACGTGAGATTCAGGAGGCTGCAGATGAGCGTGGTTTGAAAACTGTTTCTGTGAAAGGTGAGGCTGCTTTCTATGGTCCTAAACTTGACTTCATGGTTAGAGACGCACTTAACAGAAGCTGGCAGTTGGGAACTATCCAGGTTGACTATCAACTTCCTCAGCGTTTTGAATTGGAATATGTCGGATCAGATAATCAGAAACATACACCGGTAATGATTCACAGAGCACCATTTGGTTCTCTCGAGCGTTTCGTTGCCGTATTGATTGAGCATTGTGCTGGTAATTTCCCGCTTTGGCTTGCGCCAGATCAGATTGCTGTACTTCCAATTTCTGAGCGTTTCAGCGAATATGCAAAAAGTGTTTATGACCAGCTTAAGGCTCAGGATATCAGGGGTATACTAGATGAACGTGATGAGAAAATCGGAAGAAAAATCAGGGATGCAGAAACCAAAAAAATACCCTATATGCTTATCGTAGGAGAGCGTGAAGCAGCAGAAGGTATGGTTGCTGTGCGCAGGCACGGTGAGGGTGATCAGGGCAGTATTTCTTTGGAAGAATTCATCAGTAAATTCAAGAAAGAGGCAGATGTTTCAAATGGATAACCTATAATTCTGGTTATTTAAGTATATGTTTTGATTATTGATAATAATACCGATATTTGCAGCCTATTTTGTAAAATTTAAATAAAAAGAGTATCAACAACAGTAGTAGCAGACCCAGTTTTAACAGACCTGTGCGTAGGGGGCCACAGAGGCCAGAAGAACCGTATCGCATAAATGAAAGGATTACAGCCCAACGTGTTAGGGTTGTGGGTGAGAATGTCACAGTCGATGTTTATCCTATCCAGCAAGCTATCAAAATGGCTCAGGATCAGGGATTAGACTTAGTTGAGATTTCTCCAAATGCAGATCCTCCGGTATGCAAAGTAGTTGATTACTCGAAGTTTAAATACGAGCAAAAGAAGAAGCAAAAGGAGATCAAGTCCAAAGCTATTAAGGTTGTTATCAAGGAGATACGCTTTGGTCCGAATACAGATGAACATGATTTCAATTTTAAATTGAAACATGCTGAAAACTTTTTGCAAGAGGGTGCTAAGGTTAAAGCCACAGTGTTCTTCCCCGGAAGAACGATTATTTATAAGGAACGTGGTGAGATTTTGTTGCTCAAGTTTGCTCAAGGACTAGAGGATCATGGTAAGGTTGAACAACTTCCAAGATTAGAAGGTAAACGCATGAGTTTAATGATCATGCCGAAAGGAGTTAAAAAGTAATTACGATTTTAATTTATATAAAATGCCTAAGTTAAAAACAAAATCAGGAGCCAAGAAGCGATTCAAAATCACGGGCACTGGTAAGATTAAGTTCAAGCATGCTTTTAAAAACCACATCCTGACTAAAAAGGAGACCAAGCAAAAGAGGAGACTCGGAAATATGGGCTTGGTGAATAAGTCAGATATGGCCAATGTAAAGGCTATGTTAGTTCTTTAATGGTTCTATGTTTAACCCGATTTTTGGCCCAAAAGATTTCTTGAAAAAGAAACGCCAAACGTCAAAATGTAACACAAAATGCCAAGATCAGTAAACAATGTAGCCTCAAGAGCAAAGAGAAAACGCATCTTGAAGCTGGCCAAAGGTTTCTTTGGTCGTAAGAAAAATGTCTGGACAGTAGCTAAAAACGCTGTTGAAAAAGGTTTAGGTTATGCCTACCGCGACAGAAAACAGAAGAAAAGAGAATTCAGAGCTGTTTGGATTCAGCGTATCAGTGCTGGTGCAAGAATTCACGGAATGTCTTACTCTCAATTAATGGGTAGCTTAAAGAAATCAGGTGTTGATTTGAACCGCAAGGTTTTAGCTGACTTAGCAATGAATCATCCTCAAGCATTTGAGGCTGTTATCAAGAAAGTGAAGTAATACTTATTTTCTAAGTAATATCGAGAAAAAGGGCTTTAAGCCCTTTTTTTGTTTTTGTGAGTTTTACACTTTAAATTGAGGATATTATTTTTTTGTCTTAATCAGGGTATAGATATTTTTTTAACTATTGCAGAGTGTATAATTTACTTATTCGCCCTCAATTATTTAACTTTCAAGTTACCAACGGATTACCATGTTGAAGCATACTTTACAATCCGGTGAGCTTGAACCAACCTTATCAGATCTACCATTTAACGTAAATCTGAGTGATAATCCATTTCCAGGGCTTAGACCATTTAGTATTGATGAGTGTCACCTGTTCTTCGGTCGTGAAGGGCAAGTAGATGAGATACTGGTAAAGCTTTCTAAGAATCAATTCGTAACCGTAATGGGTTACTCAGGAAGTGGTAAATCTTCCCTTATGTATTGCGGTCTTGTACCCGTGCTATATGGAGGTTTCATGACCAACACAGGGCCCTTCTGGAATGTAATTGTTTCTCGCCCAGGTACTTCACCTATCAATAATTTAGCAAATTCAATTGTCGACTTTCTAGTTAAGGAAAATAAAGTAGAAGAATCAGATAAAGAGATTCAACATGCCATAGTGTCGTCCGTGCTACGAAGTGGCCCTAACGGTTTAGTTGAAGTTTCTCGATACCTGCAGACATATAGGGCAGAGAATATTTTCTTTCTTATTGACCAGTTTGAGGAGCTCTTCAGATTCCGTGGAGATGAGCAGGATGAGAATGCTCATAATGAAGCTCTTCTTTATGTAAACTTAATGATGACAGCTGTGGAGCAAAAGGAGGTGCCAGTTTACATGGCCCTTACTATGCGCTCAGACTTCATCGGTAATTGCTCGGTGTTTCCAGGTCTTACCCAACTTATAAACAACAGTAATTACCTGGTTCCTCAAATGACCAGAGAGCAAAAGAGAATGGCTATTGAAGGCCCCATTGCTGTTGGCGGAGGTAAAATTTCGCAGCGTCTAATTAAGCGACTTCTTACTGATATGGGTAATGATCAGGACATGCTACCCATTCTGCAACATGCCCTAATGCGTACATGGGATTACTGGATCGAGAATCATGAGCCTAATGAGGTAATGGATCTAAGACATTACAATGCAGTAGGTAAAATAACTCAGGCACTCTCTCAACACGCAAATGAAGCCTATGATGAGTTAACCAGTCGTGAAAAAGAAATAGCCGAAACACTTTTTAAAAACATAACTGAGAAGAATCAGGAAAATAAAGGTTTAAGAAGGCCAGGCAGATTAGGATCAATCACTCATTTGGCAGAAGCAAATGAACAAGATGTTATAAAGGTTGTCGATCATTTTAGAAAAGTTGGCAGATCCTTCCTGATGCCTGCAGCCCATATTCCTTTGGATAGCGATTCTATTATCGAGCTTTCTCACGAAAGTTTAATGAGAATCTGGAATCGCCTAGACGGATGGGTTGAAGAAGAGTTTGAATCAGCTCAGATGTATAAGCGTCTGTCAGAAGCAGCTGCCATGTATCAGATTGGTAAGACCGGCTTATGGAGACCACCAGACTTACAGCTTGCATTAAACTGGCAAAAGAAACAAAGACCTTCACGCGAATGGGCACGTCGTTATGATGAAGCATTTGAGAGAGCTATAGTTTTTCTTGATACCAGCCGGATTACGTATGAAGCTGAGCTAAAGAATCAGGAAATGCTTCAGCGTCGTGTTTTGCGTCGAACACGAGCTACTGCTGTAATCCTGGGTATCGCTGCTGTTGTTGCAATTCTATTCTTCGTATTTGCTTATATTCAGAAGATCGCAGCTGATGAGCAAACACTTATTGCTGAAAAGGCTAAGGTGCTTGCTATCGAGCAGCAAAAACTGGCGGAGTCAAATAAAATTATTGCCATCAACCAAGCTAAAATAGCTCAACAAAAAAGTGATGAAGCTATTCAGGCGAATAGAAAACTAGAACAAGCTTTGCAGGATGCGCGAGCAGCGAAGGAAGCTACTGAAGTTGCTCTTCGTGTTGCCGAAGAGCAAAAGGCTATTGCAGTACAGCAAACTGGTGTTGCTACTCAAGCATTGCAAAATTACAGAGTACAATTTGATAGAGCAGAAGAAAATTTTAATAAAGCCAACAAGCTATATATGCTTGCTATTGCTCAGAACCTGGCAACAAAATCTGAACAAGAAGACGACGATAAAATGTTAGCTGGTTTACTCGCGATGCAAGGCTATCATTATCATAGACGTTTTGATGGCAGAAAATATGATCCATATATCTATCGCGGATTATATAGTGCAGTAACAAAACTTTACAGTAATAGCTATAATGCCATTGCTACTGTTGGCCCACAGCATAATCATATTAAATCACTTACGATTTCAACAAAAGGAAATACCTTCTATTCATCAGGAGCAGATGGAAGAATTTTTTCAGGTGACTACGTCCAGTTAGCGAATACACCAACAAAATATTTTACACCATATCCAAGTAAGGTAATAGCGCTCAATACTGAAGAAAGTTATCTTGTTAATGGAAGTGATTCTTCTTTTGTTCAGGTTTACAATCTTAAAACACCAGATCGAAAACCACTTGTTGTAAAAGGTTTTAAGGGATCAGCCAATGACATAGAATTCTTACCTGGAAAAGATGAGTTCATATTAGCTTCAGGAAGCAAGAGCTTATATTCTGTTGATCCAAAAAGTGGTTCTATAAAAGTTCTACAGACCTTCGCAGAAGAAATTAAAACAATCAGTATCAGTCCTGATGGTAAATATCTTGTCGGTGGTACATGGACTGGAAAAGTGATTCTTGTTGACTTGTCTGATTATTCATTTACAACACTTGTTGAGGATAATTCTATGCGTGTTCTCACAGTAAAGTTCAGTCCTGACGGAAAGACATTGGCATATGGCACAGATGATTTAACGAACAAGAGGGGACTGGTAAAACTGTATGATTTTGCAACAAAACAATTGAGGCAATTTTCAGGACATCGTGCTGGGGTTTATGATGTTGAGTTTAGCCCTGATGGTAAGTTGCTGGCGAGTGCAGGTTCAGATAAGAGACTTCAGATGTGGGTACTTGATCATCCCGAAGACTTGCCAGTTATCATGGACAACAATAACGGGTTTATATGGGATATATCATTCACCAAAGAATCTAATTACCTTGTAGCAGCATGCAGTGAATCTGAAATCAGAGTGTGGCCAACGGACCCATCCTTGCTGGCACAACGAATCTGTCCTAAGATTACGCGCAACATGACGCAGGATGAGTGGAACAAATATGTGGGCGAGCAGATTGAATTTGAAACAACATGTGTCATCGGTGGGGTACTTAAAGATTACTAGGAATGAGAGTAAAGTACATCGCCATTTTTTTGTTAACCCTTAGTATCTCTGCGGCTGCACAGAAGAATGATTGTGAATTGACTTTGCGTACAGCGCTTGACGAATTCAATGCAGGTCACTTCTATGGCCTTTCATCTATTTTAAAGCCTTGTATGGACAACGGTTTTACGCGAGAACAACGACAGCGGGCTAATCTACTTTTAGTGCAAACCTATTTGCTACTGGATGATCCCGAGTCGGCAGAAAGGAGCTACCTGGAGTTACTTAAAGCAAATCCTGAATTCGTAACAGATATAACAAGAGATCCAATTGATGTTGTTTACTTAAGTAAGAAATTCACCTCTTCACCTATTTTTTCACTATTCGCAAAAATTGGCCCTAATATTTCACCGGTCAGACCCATCCATGAGAATAATCTTTATCAGAGCCTGGATACGGTGAGCTTCAGAAAAAAATATATTATTAAGCCAGGATGGCAATTCAGCCTGGGGAGTGATTTAAATATTAATGATCAATTCTCAGTGAGTCTGGCTGCTCAGCTTATGACAACATCCTACGAGCAGAATTCTTACAATAGTTTTGGCAGAGATAAGGCTAGCTTTGTTGATAAGCAGACGTGGCTAAATTTCCCACTCTCTGTTAAATACAGTTTAGATAAGGGGCGATTCAAACCTTTTGTTTTTGTAGGATTCTCTGCCAACATCTTACTAAGTGATAAGGCGAATATCAGGTACACAGATGTATTAGATGCCAGTGGAGCAAGCCAATCTGTAAACGTTCAAAATCTTAATTTCCTTTATAAGAGAAATAGGTTGAATGGTTCGATGTTTTTCGGAGGAGGGGTAAAACGTAAGATTAGACTTAATTATGTGTTTGCTGATTTAAGGTACGCTTTAGGCCTGGGAAACGTTGTTAACACCAAAAACTTGTATGGTTCATCAGGCAACTCAAAGCAATATTCTCAAAGTATGGAAGCTTTGATGCATTATGGACATCTTGACGATTATTTTCGCTTAGATAATTTCTCAATTTCAATAGGGTACATCCATCCACTTTATAAACCCCGAAAACTTAAGAAAGCAAGAACAAAATCTGTCATGAAGAATATTAGAAACCAAAAAGGTGATGTTCATGAGAAGTAAGCTTTTGGTTTATGCTTTTCTTTTATCAGGTGGATTCTCCTTCATGCTGATATCATGCAGCAAGTTTGATATGCAGGATGATAAATACTTTGTAAAGTACTATGGAGAAGATGGAGATCAGGTATCAGTTGATATGGTTTCCAATTCTGATGGTAGCATTGTTTTATTAGGAAAAACAAGTGCCGGAAATAATCGCATTCTTATCATCAAAGTTGATTCAAAAGGTAGCGTTGTCTGGCAAAAAAAAATCGGATCAGATACTGATGACCCTAAAGATATAGAGCCTTTAACAAATGGAGATGGGTTTGTTATTTTGTCAGACTATGAACAGTCTGCAGGTAACGTCGATGTGAAATTAATTCAGATCTCGTCTGATGGAAGTGAGGTTAAAACGTCAACACACGGTTCACCCTATAACGATCATTCAAAAGCATTGACAGTTCTTGATGATGGAGGATTTATAGTAGCCGGATATTCGGAATTTGACTGGAGGCCTTCAGACAATGTAAATAGAGTTACTTCAATTCTCCATTACAGATGCGATTCAGAGCTTATATTTCGAAGTGATTGGCCAGAAAATTTTGGCTCGGGTTCTTATAACATAGCGACAAAAGTTATTCAAAGTAAAGATAGTATTTATGTATTTGGTGTAACCAATGCTGGGTCAAGTCAAAACCCAAATGATAAGAAAGTAATAATCTATTATTCTATTGGTGAATCGGGCCCGAAAGATGCGGTAAACTATCTTGGGGACCTCAATAGTGATACTGATGTGTCTTGCATTTTAAAAACGCCTGATGAGTTGATTGATGGTTATTTTATTGTGGGTACTAGTGATTTACAGTCTGCATCTCCAAGATTAAGGCTTTCTAAACTCAAAGACCCACTGCATTTCAACAATACTGACGACATTCAATTTGATAAGACTGTAAATGATGGAACTTTTGCCAGTAGAAATATCACAGGTATTTCAGCTTCTTCATCAGTTATTGCGTCGCAAGGTTATCTTGTGGTTTCGAACGAGACGGATTTGACAGGACAAACTAACGTACTCCTTTCAAAGATTAACCAGGAGGGAAATGAATTATGGACTACAAGCTATGGAAGTAGTAAAAATGATAATGGTGCTGCTGTTGCCGAATTACCAAATGGGAAAATATTGATTCTTTGTACCATACAGATGGATATTCAATTGAAAATGGCCCTGTTGAAGGTAAATTCAAGAGGACAGTTCTCAAATTAGGACTATTTATTAATAGAGGTTACAAATTATAACTGTATTAAATTAACTTATATAAGGTTAGAGATTCTGAGGATGCAAAGACTTTACAAAGCTTTATTTTTGATTATTGTTTGTTCTGTTTTTGCAGTCAATGCAGCATTCAGTCAATGTACGCTTACTGGCCTTAATTCATCTTATTGTGTTGATGACGCATCAGTGACGTTATCAGGTGGAACTGCATATTATGGCCCCGGTGTTTCTGGCGGTGTCTTTTATCCTTCCATTGCAGGTGTAAGTGGCAGGCCACATAAAGTCTTCACTACAGATGGAGTTGCCACAAGTTATACAGTGTCTACAACAGGAACTTACTATCCTTATACACTTTCCAGCAGCGCTCTTTCTATAGCTAACAGTAGTTTCACTACAGTTTCTCTTGGTTTCAATTTTGTTTACTTCGGCACTACTTTTTCTACTGTTGGTATTTTTGACAATGGCTTTATAAAATTTGGTGGAGGAAGCACTAGTAGCACTGCACAACTTATCCCAAATGCTACAATACCAAATAGTGAGGTTGCATTTGCCTGGAATGATCTTGATCCTTCAACGGGTACTATTCGCTATCAGGTATTTGGATCGGCTCCGTTACGCGTATTTGTTGTTGAATATGCGAATGTTCAGTTTATGGGAGGCGGTGATTATGTTACAGTTCAGGTTCATCTTTTTGAAACTTCAAATCACATTGAAATTCATTCAACACATAATGGTTCTATTGGTGCTAATAAAACCATGGGTATTGAAAATTCTGGAGGTACAGTAGGTGTTGCTGTTCCCGGTAGAAATCAATCTGTGTGGACTGCAGATAATGATTTCGTTTCATTCACACCCTCTTGCACAGTGGTAAAGGAGGTTAATGTTCATGCATTACCTAATGCCGCATTAACGGTCTCACCAGCATCCACATCAATTTGTCCTAGCAATACAGTTGGCGTTACTATTGGCTCGTCCGAATTAGGCGTCAATTATCAGCTTCTTAATAATGCGGATAATTCGGCTTTGAGTGGAACATTTGCTGGGACTGGAGGTAATCTTGTTATAACATCATCCGCATTAGCGAGCAGTACAGTTATAAAAGTCAGGGCTACAAATGCTACAACTGGGTGTGATGTGGATTTAACTAATCTTTCAAATATTACAGTTAATGTTCCGCCACAGATCACCGTTCAACCCACGGCAACTCAAACAATATGCGTAGGTCAGAGCGTTACGTTCAGTGTTAATGCTGGTGTCACTACATCACCAACATACCAATGGAAGAAAGGCGGCGTTGACATTGTTGGTGCAACGAGTTCAAGTTATACGATTGCCAGCGTCGCTACCACAGATGCAGCGACCTATACAGTATCAGTAGGAGGCACCTGTACACCGCCTGTGTTGAGTTCGAATGCAGTTTTAAATGTTAACACATTACCAGCCATCACCACTCAGCCTTCAGCGACACAAACAGTATGCGAAGGCAGTGCTGCCAGCTTTACAGTAGTAGCCACCGGAACATCACCTACGTATCAATGGAAGAAGAATGGCGTTGATATTGTGGGAGCAACATCGGCTACTTACAACATAGCAACAACAGCTACAGCTGATGCAGGCACATACACGGTTGTTGTTAGTGGCACCTGCAGTCCATCAGTTACGAGCACGGCTTCGGTATTGAATATTAATGAGAAGCCCGAGATCATCACTCAGCCAACAGCGACTCAAACGGTGTGCGTAGGTCAGAGCGTTACATTCAGTGTTAATGCTGGTGTTACGACATCACCGACGTATCAATGGAAGAAAGGTGGCGTTGACATTGTTGGTGCGACGAGTTCAAGTTATACTATTGCCAGTGTCGCCACTGGTGATGCAGCAACATACACGGTATCAGTAGGCGGTACCTGCACACCTGCTGTGTTAAGTTCGAATGCAGTTTTAAATGTTAACACGCTACCAGCCATCACGACTCAGCCTTCAGCAACACAAACAGTATGCGAAGGCAGCGCTGTTAGTTTTACGGTAGTAGCAACAGGCGCATTACTTACCTATCAATGGAAGAAGAATGGTGTCGACATTGCTGGAGCAACGTCCGCTACTTACAACATAGCAACAACAGCTACCGCTGACGCAGGTACTTACACGGTCGTTGTCAGTGGCACATGTAGTCCATCAGTTACCAGCAATGCAGCAGTACTAAATATCAACGAACAACCAGAGATTATCACACAACCCACTGCGACTCAAACGGTATGTGTAGGCCAGAGCGTTACATTCAGTGTTAATGCTGGCGTTACAACCTCACCGACATACCAGTGGAAGAAAGGTGGTGTTAATATCCCCGGAGCAAACAGTTCTACCTATACGATTGCCAGCGTTGTCACCGCTGATGCGGCTACTTATACAGTATCGGTAGGAGGCACCTGCACACCAGCTATCCTCAGCTCGAACGCTGTTTTAAATGTTAATACGTTACCAGCCATAACAACTCAGCCTTCAGCCACACAAACAGTATGCGAAGGCAGTGCTGCCAGTTTTATAGTAGTGGCCAGTGGTACTGGTGTAACATATCAATGGAAGAAGAATGGCGTAGACATCGTTGGAGCAACATCAGCCACATACAATATTGCCACCACAGCTACAGCTGATGCAGGCACATATACTGTTGTTGTTAGTGGTACATGCAGTCCATCAGTTACCAGCACAGCTGCAGTACTAAACATCAATGAACAGCCCGAGATTATTACTCAACCCACTGCGACTCAAACGGTGTGTGTTGGTCAGAGCGTTACGTTCAGTGTTAATGCTGGTGTTACGACATCACCGACGTATCAATGGAAGAAAGGTGGTGTTGACATTGTTGGCGCAACGAGTTCAAGCTATACCATTGTCAGTGTTGTAACGGGTGATGCAGCGACTTATACTGTATCGGTAGGAGGTACCTGTACACCAGCCATACTCAGTTCGAATGCAGTTTTAAATGTTAATACATTACCGGCCGTCACAACTCAACCTTCAGCCACGCAAACAGTATGCGAAGGCAGTGCTGTTAGTTTTACGGTAGTAGCAACAGGCACATCACTTACCTATCAATGGAAGAAGAATGGTGTAGATATTGCTGGAGCTACATCCGCTACTTACAACATAGCAACAACAGCTACCGCTGACGCAGGTACTTACACTGTCGTTGTCAGTGGCACATGTAGTCCATCCGTTACGAGCAATGCAGCAGTACTAAATATCAACGAACAACCTGAGATTACTACTCAACCCACTGCGACACAAACGGTGTGTGTAGGCCAGAGCGTTACATTCAGTGTTAATGCTGGTGTCACGACATCACCGACGTACCAGTGGAAGAAAGGTGGTGTTAATATCCCAGGAGCAAACAGTTCAAGTTATACAATTGCCGGCGTCACCACCGGTGATGCGGCTACTTATACCGTATCGGTAGGCGGTACATGCACACCTGCTGTGTTGAGTTCGAATGCAGTTTTAAATGTTAACACGCTACCAGCAATAACCACTCAACCTTTAGCGACACAGACAGTATGTGAAGGCAGTGCTGCCAGTTTTACAGTAGTGGCCAGTGGTACTGGTGTAACGTATCAATGGAAGAAGAATGGTGTAGACATTGCAGGAGCAACATCCGCCACTTATAATATTGCCACCACAGCTACCGCTGATGCAGGTACATACACTGTTGTTGTTAGTGGTATATGCAGTCCATCGGTTACGAGTACAGCTTCGGTATTAAACATCAATGAACAACCTGAGATTGTTACTCAACCCACAGCTACTCAAACAATATGCGTAGGTCAGAGCGTTACGTTCAGTGTTAATGCTGGTGTTACGACATCACCGACGTATCAATGGAAGAAAGGTGGTGTTAATATCCCAGGAGCAAACAGTTCAAGTTACACGATTGCCAGCGTCACCACTGGTGATGCGGCTACTTATACAGTATCCGTAGGAGGCACCTGCACACCAGCCATACTCAGTTCGAATGCAGTTTTAAATGTTAATACATTACCATCGATCACGACTCAACCTTCAGCCACACAAACAGTATGTGAAGGTAGTGCTGTTAGTTTTACAGTAGTGGTCAGTGGTACTGGTGTAACATATCAATGGAAGAAGAATGGTGTTGATATTGTTGGAGCAACGTCAGCTACTTACAACATAGCCACCATAGCTACCGCTGATGCAGGTACATACACTGTTGTTGTTAGTGGTATATGCAGTCCATCGGTTACGAGTACAGCTTCGGTATTAAACATCAATGAACAACCTGAGATTGTTACTCAACCCACAGCTACT
>DATJHZ010000436.1:0-22905 GCA_035493595.1 Cyclobacteriaceae bacterium
ATCGCATGAGGTCACTATGATGACCATCAGTGTAAGGAGAGAAAGTTTAAATATCTTATTCATACTCAGGTTGAATTAAAATTTAACATTCAAATTAAAACCAATGCTTCGTGTAGTGGGAACACTTGGAGACTCCAGACCGACAACATTGTCTGAGCTGTAGCTGAAACTTTCAGGGTCAATATTCGGAACCCATTTTTTCAACATCAACACGTTGTTAGCAACCAGACTTAACCTCACCCCTCTAATTGGCGAGGTTGCTTTAAAAAACCTGGTGAAATCATAGCCGATCGTTATCTGACGTAATTTCCAGTACCCTGCATTGTAGATAACCGGTTCAATTAATCCTGACCCGCGTACTACAGAATAAAAAGTCTCCGCTGATGCCTTTGCTGTATTTGTATTACTGTTGATATCAACACCAACACCTGTTACAGCTCCTTCACCATTTGCGCCACCCTCTCTACCCACTAGTGTAGCTTTAGAAAGACCATGACGATAAGCATTAAAGTTTGTACCCGATAAGACTTTACCACCTAATTTAAAGTCGATAAGAACTGAAGCAACGATTCCTCTATAGGTAAAAGCATTTGTAAATCCACCAACCCATTTTGGTAACGCACTTCCAAAAGGTATCAACTTGGTTGTAGGCAAGGCGGCACCATTAGATCCATAAACAATCTGTCCTTTATGTTCAGGATTTATTGAACCATCATCACGTCTATAACCATAGCCCACAATTTGCCCCATCTCCTTTCCAACAATTTGCTGAACATAACCATTGAAGACGTGTGTTCCCACCGTTATATTTTCACCTGGTTTGTCAGACAATAAACTAAGCACTTTCGTGATGTTGTATGCGCCCGTAAATGTGAAGTCCCAACGGAAATTAGTTGTTTCAACGGGAATAATATTGAGCAGTATTTCTACGCCCTGATTTCGACTCTTACCACTATTGATGCGTGTTGTTGTAAAACCAGAGCCGTCAGAGATTTGTGCATTCACAATCTGATCGGTTGTTATTTTACGGTAAACCGCCATGTCGAACCCGAGACGATTGTTAAGCATCTTTAACTCAATACCCAATTCAGTTTCTGCTGTACGCATGGGTTTTAAATTGGCATTGGGCACCACGGCTCCAAAATTTCCAATAGGCTGACCGTTAAATAAATTTGCACCAACGGTGTAGAAAAGTTTGTTGGAGTAAGGAGGAACATCCGTATCACTACCAACCTGTGCATATGCTGCCCTTAGTTTTCCGAAGTTCAACCAATTTAATTTTTTAGCGAATGATTCTGAGAAAACATAACTGGTTGATACAGATGGGTACACAATACTTCGGTTGGCCGGTGATAGTGTAGAGAACACATCGTTACGTACTGTTCCATTTAAAAACAGAAATTTTTTATAATTCACTTCGCCTGATGCATAAAGAGAGTTTACACCACGTTCCTGCAAATCATAAAGCGGATCTTTTGCTCTTCCATTCTGAACAGTATAAAGCCCTTTCACAACAAAGTCAGTAACCTGAACGCTATTCAGATCAGCGCGTCTTCGCATCTGATTTCCTCCCATTGTTAGATTGAAACCAAAATTATCAAAGTCCTTTGCTGCAGAGATGAGAAAGTCAACGTTGGTCTCTCTGAAACGACGAGAGTCTTGCGTGTACATACCGTTGACAAAACCTGCGACAGAAGAATTTATTGAACCACTGTTTATCGACGCTTTACCTGTTGGCAAGTTGATATAGTCCTGATCGCGCGACCAATAATCTTCTCCACCACGAAGCTGAACGAAAAGCCATTTTGTAACATCATACTTCATTGAAAAATTACCAAAGATTCTATCTCTTCGTATGTTTTGTTTCACTTCGTTTAAAACCCAATATGGATTGGTACGATTGGTGAATCTTGAATAGATGTATTCACCACCACCAGCATTGTAAGCATTAGCCTTGAGTACATCCAACGGCATGGTATTGGCCATTGCATAAAGAGAAGTAGGTATAGAATTATCCTGGTCTGAAACAACGGGAGGATTCTTGTTGTATTCATTCGCATAATTAATATTTCCCTTGAAACTTAATTTATCCGAAAGATCATAGGCAAAACCAAGGTTGATGGTTTTTCTTTCAAATGAATTATTCGGTGTGATACCGTCGCTCTTCATGTTAGCAAAGGAAAGATTCATACCTCCCTTTTCACCATTGGCCGAAAGAGATACTGTGTTGGTCAGATTCTTACCATGCCTGTAAAATTTATTGATGATACCCTTTTGAGCAACGTAAGGAACTACTTCATTATTAAAAAGCACCTGGGTCATGCCAGGCTGAATCTTAGGTCCAAATGACCACTGTCCTGTTGTAGGGTTTGGCAATGCACCTGGCGATGCAGGGCCGACACCATTCTCACCTTGACCATACGTGTACTGATAGTCCGTATAATCCAATGGAGTTTCATCTGTGTAATTCATATTATAACCAACGCCAATACCTTTTCCTGCACCTCTTGTTTTTGTTGTGATCATGATAACACCATCCTTTGCACGCGAACCATATAATGCTGCCGCTGCTGCACCTTTTAAAACAGTCATGCTCTCAACGTCATCTGGATTAATACTGGAAAGACCATCGCCACCATCTGTCGATGCGCCACCACCGCGGTTAGCAATAGAGTTATCGCCCGCAGTGTTACCTTGATTTGTTCCAAAATTTGTATTGTCGATAGGAACGCCGTTAATAACAATAAGCGGATTGTTTTGTCCCGAGATAGAAGATTGACCGCGAATTCTAATCTTGGAAGTGCCACCAGGTCCTGTTCCTAATCCGGAAATATTTACACCGGCAATTTTACCTTGTAGTGTATTCATCAGGTTAGGTGTTCGGTTTATGGCAAGTTGATCTGATGTTACTTTGGTAGTTGAGTAGCCTAAACTCTTGCTTGATTTTTCAATACCCAATGCTGTCACAACAACTTCTGCCAATGACTGCACATCGGGTTTCATTGTAACATTGATTGTACTTTTTCCATCAATAGAGATTTCTTCCTGCGAATATCCAACGAAAGAAAAGACTAGTACGGTAGTTCCGTCAGGAGCCTCCAGAGAATAATTTCCATCGGCATCCGTGACGGTACCTGCTGTAGTGCCTTTTACAATAACATTAACTCCCGGAAACGAATTACCATTTTCGTCCGTAACCCGGCCGCGTATGGGTTGACTTAGCTCCATAATTACGGTCGATTCTTTTTCATGATTGTGAACAGTAAATTCCGTTGCTGATGAAAGAGCAGTGCGATTTTTCTCAACCTGTTGTGCTGCACTTTTCAGTGCATACACGTCACGATACTGAGGTTTTGCCTGATGAGAGACAAACAACAGTATGCCAAGTAGCCAGTAGTGTTTTAGCATATGTGTATGGGTTTTAGGATTTAGTCCTCAAATTTTGACTATTCCAATTCCCCAAACTTCCAATAAAACACAGTGTTGAATTATGAACAAACGGTTGCGATATCGGTGTAAATAAAATTTAAGCTTTAAAACTTCTTTGTTGAGAGCAAAGATTTATTGAGCTTTGAGTGATAGGCATATTCTATATCTCACACTTCACTTCACAAGTGGTTACACAAGGCAGTCTTTTATTTGTTCTTTTTGCATGAACCAGTTTATTCTACAGAAGGAACAGGCAGCGGAACTTCATGCTTTTCCTCACATTATAGAGTTTGCCTTTAAGAAAAATAATAGCATTCAGCTGAATTCATTTCTCACTACTGCCTCTGAGAACATTCGAATCTATTATATCATTGATGGCAAATTTGAATGGATCATTGATGGAAGAAAACATATTCTTTTTCCAGGTGACTTGGCCTTGATACTTCCCGGACAAAACTTCGGTGGTGAAAAAGATATTTTAAACATCGGAAGTCTTTTATGGATTCATCTTCGTGTTGAAAAAATGGACAACACAGGAATGGCACTTGGCAAATGGAGTCAGTTGTCAAAAATTGAAAGTCATACACTTGGAAAAATTCTGCAACTAAATAATAATACAGTTTTAAAATTAAAAGAAGCCCACACTACACTTCAACGTCTGCAACACGAATTATTCAATCAGGAAATCGGATATGCAACACGCGTGAATCAACTGATTGATGAGTTGTTTATTATAATTGCGCGTCAATCTACCAGGCAAAATAATTCTCAACGAGATTTTCCCCAACTTTTTATGAAGCTGGAACAAACCTTACGTGAAAACTTAGCTTATCAGTGGACTGTGGAAGAGATGGCTGCTTTAACAGGATTAGGTACTACCAACTTTACTGAGAAAGTAAAAGGTTATACCGGTTTTTCACCGTTGAACTACTTGATTAACATAAGGATTTCTGAAGCGATTAAATTGCTGAACAGAAAAGAAGAAAATGTTACTGACATTGCGCTGCGAACTGGCTTTTACTCGTCCCAGCATTTTGCCACAACATTTAAAAAACTTACAGGGTATACACCCAGTGAATATAGAAAGAGAAATTTACCCCGAACCTGAAAACACGAATAGTCATGGAATGTATCATCACAATTGAACTGGGAACAAATGCTGTTAGAATTTTTGCCTTTGATATCAACGGAAATTCAATCGGCTTCATGAAAGGTTCTTACCCGACGTTTCATACAGAACCAGATTACAGCGAACAAGATCCGGAACAAATGTTCATTACCATGCTGTATGTATTGAAGAATTTATTGATTGAGAAGATTCATCCAAAGAAATACCATGTAACATCAATTTGTTTTTGTGCATCCATGCATAGTGTACTGCCTATAGATAAAAACGGTGTGCCTTTAGGCAATGCAATCACATGGTCAGATAATCGTGGAAAAGTAGAAGCATCAGAACTCAAGAACTCTGCACTGGGGAAAAAGCTATATGGCATGACTGGAACACCCATACATCCCATGTCGCCTTTGGTTAAAATTACCTGGATAAAAAACCACGATCAGGAACGATTTAATAAAACCTATAAATTCCTTTCTATTAAGAGTTACATTATCCAACAACTCACAGGAGAGTATGCTATTGATTACAGCCTGGCATCTGCTACAGGACTGTTAAATATCCACACTATAAAATGGGAATCAGAAGCACTTGAACATGCAGGAATTACCGCTGACAAACTCCCGACGCTGGCACCTGTTTTTCATTCACCAGGAAAGCTGCGCAAAGAGTATCAGACTTCGCTGGGACTGTCATCGTCTACCAAAATAATTTTAGGCTCCAGTGACGGATGTATGGCAACATTGGGTGCTGGCGTATGGGGTGAAGGCAAGGCCACTATAACAATTGAAGACAGTGGCGCTGTGCGTGTAGTAGGTAAAGAAGTGTTGCAGGATGAGAAACAAAGATTCTTTAATTATTTACTCACGGAGAATTGTTATGTTTCTGGCGGACCAACAAATAATGGTGGCATTATCTTTGAATGGTTTGCAAAACAATTTGGTGAATTTAAAATTCCGTATGAAATAGAATATACGATGGAGAATCTTATTCAGGAAGCATCAAAAGTTGCAGTAGGGTCTGATGGTTTAGTATTTCTCCCCTATCTGTTAGGTGAACGAGCACCTATATGGAATGCAAACGCACGAGGTTGTTACTTTGGATTAAACATTAAACATGAGAGACAGCATTTTATCCGGGCAACCATAGAAGGAATACTTTATGAGATCTACAGTATCGGAAAAACGCTGGAAGAGCATCGCTCGATCAAAAGTATTTCTGTCAATGGTAGTTTTGCATCAATTCCGTTTTGTGCACAAATGATTGCAGACATCTTTAACAAACCTGTAACCGCCAGTAAGCATTCCAACACTTCTTCTATTGGATCTTTTCTGATGAGTGCTACCGACATGGGAAAATATGCAAGTCTTGAAGAGGCAGCACAAACTATTGAATTAACGGATCAATATATGCCTGGTCAAGCATCGCACAGTATATATGCAAAATACTTCGATATTTTTAACCGGCTTACAAGTAAACTTGCAGATGAGTTTGAGGACATCTCAATGTTACAGCAGCATTAGATTTTATTATTCACGTTACATTTTTAAGTCAACCCATTCTCATCCACCCCACCTGAATCTACATCGACCAATTTGGAAAATGTAGACCCGTAAGCGTGATTATTGAAGTTCTGATTCAGTTCTTTCTGTCATTTCTTTGTGGAGCTTGGATATTCCGAAGGTAGACATCCAAACTGAACTTCCGGTAACCCAGCTCAAAATTGCCGGGAGTAAAAAAGTAAAAGGCTAGTATAAGTTCATCTCTCATAAATTGGTTTAGTTCGACACTTGTAGAATTATGATAGCCAAAAGTAGTTTTACCGAAACCATGTAGTTAGTACATCAAGTGCACCAAATAATAAACAAATGATTGCTAGACAAAAAAGTGTACTTCATAAAGTAATGAGTACACAGATGAGTACAATGAGATTGGGAGACTATATGTATATATCTTTTAGACGTTTCTCCACACTGGCAGGAAATAAGCCTCATTACCTTTGAGCTGCTAATTTTTGGTTAGCTATTAGTTAAACTGGTTTCATCCAGTGTTCTGCATAAGCTATCTATATGAGAAACATTTTACTTCTTTTAAGTCTTTTCACTACAAGCCTGCTCAGCCAAGCTCAGCATGAACAAATCCACTTCAAACACATCTCGCTCAGAGAGGGACTTTCCCAAAGTATGGGCAAGTGTATCTACAAAGACAAGGAAGGCTACATGTGGTTCGGCACCCTTGATGGGCTCAACCGCTATGACGGCTACCAGATGACCGTTTTCCGCAACGATCCCGACAACCCCTCCAGCCTCAGCGGTACCTGTGTCAATGACATCCTGGAAGATCGAGCGGGTAACCTTTGGGTGGCGACCAGCAAGGGGATAGACCGGTTTGACAGACAACAGGAAATCTTCATCCACTATCCACTGGGTGATGGCCCTCTTGATGTACTTGATATCCTCCTGGATCACCAGGGTATCCTGTGGCTAAGTACTAACAACCATATCTTTCGCTGGGAGAAGGATCACTTCGATCCCTTTCGCAAAGTATCCGCTTTACGCAACCTCACGGAAGACAATCAGGGAAACCTATGGCTCGTCTTCTGGGGAAAGCTTGGATGCTTAAACACCCTCACTCAACAGGTTAGCGAGTATCAATGCAGTCCAAGCAGGGTATTTCAAGGCAGTCGGGGGCATCTCTGGGTAGCTACCAACGATGGCTTGTTGCTCTACAACAGCCAAAGCGATTCCTTTACGCACTTTGTCCACGACAAAAATAATCCCAATAGCCTTTGCCGTAACCAAATCCTCTCCCTGGCCGAAGGGCCCGACGGGCGGCTCTGGATTGGCACCGAGAACGGGGGAATCAGCTTGTTCGACTACTCCCAGAACCGCTTCAGCACCTTACAACAGGACGTTGATGACCCCCAAAGTCTGAGCAATAACGCAGTTCACTCCCTTTACAAGGATGATCAAGGTAATATGTGGGCCGGAACCTGGGCAGGGGGCATCAACTTATTTTCCCGGTACGCTGGCAAGTTTGTCCACTACCACAAGGTCCCACATTTCAACAATCTTAATATGACTACAGTTGGCGGCGACTCCCAGGGTCGTATCTGGATTGGTATTGATGATGGTGGGCTGGTGATGTTGGACCGTCATACCGGACAGTTTACCCATTATCCCAACCCACCACAGCAGGGAAATTCTACCAGCTTCCTCTTCTCCATTATCGATTACAGCCCTGACTCGCTGGCCATTGCCTACAGCGGTGCTAATTTTGCTTTCTTTAACAAACGTACTAAGAAGTTTAATCACTATTTCCCCAACCCCACTCATCCGAATGGCCTAATCGGGACGGTCAAAACCATCGTGTTCAAGGACCACAAAAACAACGTGTGGATGGGCGATTGGGGAGGAGGTTTGAGCGTCTATGACCACCGCACCCAGCAATTCACCAACTACCCCGCAGATCGTAAAGATACAACTAGATTGAGCCATGGTGTCGTGTTTGGGCTCTGTGAAGACAGGCAAGGTAACATCTGGGTCGGGACGGAGGACGGGCTTAATTGCCTGGACTACCGCACAGGGAAATTTTCCCGCTACATGTCTGATGCTAATAATAAATACAGCCTAAGCCATAAAACTGTCCTTTCCGTACTGGAAGACCACCAAGGCACTATCTGGGCGGGCACCTATGGTGGAGGACTTAACCGCCTGGATCAGAAAACAAACCGCTTTATCCATTATAGACGTAAAGAGGGCTTGTCAAGCGATTTGATCTTTGGGATGCTGGAGGATAATCAAGGGAATTTGTGGTTGAGTACCAACAAAGGAATCAGTCGCTTTGACCCTAAGGAAAATACCTTCCGCAACTATGATAACAATGATGGGCTACAAGTGGAAGAGTACAATCGCAATGCCTGTTACAAAGCCGCCGATGGCACTATGTTTTTTGCCGGCACTACTGGCCTTATAACATTTCATCCCGACAGCCTTCAGGCGAATCCTTACATTCCTCCTGTGATGCTTACTGATTTTAAGGTCTTTAATAAGTCAGTAAATCCGGCTGAGGCAAATTCACTCCTCCGGCAAAGCATCAGTCAAACCAAGGAACTAACACTCTCCTACAAGCAATCGGTCTTTACCTTTGAGTTTGCCGCCCTCAACTTTATCCTGCCCGGTAAGAACCAATACGCCTATAAACTGGAAGGCTTTGACCAGGACTGGAACTATGTAGGCACCAAACGTTCAGCTACCTATACCAATTTAAACCCTGGAGAATATGTCTTTCGGGTGAAAGCCTCTAACAATGATGGGCTGTGGAATGAACAAGGTACATCGATCAAAGTCATCATTACACCACCTTTCTGGCAAACCTGGTGGTTCCGAATGGGGATTGCCCTCGCTATTCTAAGCGGTGCCTTCACCTTCTACAAAATTCGAATCAACACCATCCAGGCCCAAAAGGCCAAATTGGAAGAACAAGTGCTGGAACGAACCGCAGAAGTCATGCAACAAAAAGAAGAGTTGCAACTTGTGAATACAGACATGCGCGAAAAGCAAGAGGAGATCTTGCAGCAACAGGAAGAGTTACAGGCCACTGCCGAACAACTCCAAACCATTAACAACGAACTTAAGGAAAGCCAGATAGAAATTGAAATACAGCACAATAGCCTCCGTAAAGCGAACGAACAGGTAATGAGTAGCATCCTGTATGCTAACACCATTCAGCAAGCCTTGCTGCCCTCCGAAAAAAAGATAAGCCAGACGTTGCCAGAACATTTTGTGCTATATCGCCCCAAAGATATTGTCTCAGGCGATTTCTATTGGTTCTCTCATCTGTCCAAAGAAGACCTTGAGGGAGAAGAAAGTGATCTTGTTTTTATGGCCGTCGTTGACTGTACGGGCCACGGCGTTCCCGGTGCTTTTATGTCCATCATCGGCAATACCCTGCTCAATGAAATTATCAATTTCAAGCACACCCTTGATCCGGCTGAGATACTTGAACAATTGGATAAGGGCGTAAGAAGTGCCATTGACAAAGCCGAAGGTGTAAACACCGCCGGAATGGATGTATGTCTAATCCGAATGCAAATAGGAGAAGCAGGTCAGGTACGGGTGCTGTACGCTGGAGCGAAACGCCCGTTATTTTATGTACTTAATGAACATCAGAAGGTAAATGTCCTGTCCGCCGACAGACGATCTATTGGAGGTCATTATATTACCGAACGCCCCTTTACCACTCAGGAGCTGATCGTGGAAAAAGGCACCACCTTTTATCTGACAACTGACGGATATACGGATCAGAATAACTCAGATCGGATTAAACTAGGGACAGCTCGATTCAGAGAGGTTATTAACCAAGTGGCACTCCTCTCCTTGTCGGAGCAAAAAATCGCCTTCGACAAGGTTCTTGATGAGCACCAGCAAGCCGCTGACCAGAGAGATGACATTACCTTGATCGGCGTAAAAGTGTAGGTATTTTCTTGTGGAGTTCAGATGGATTCCTCAAGACTGAATAAGTTATTCAATTAATCATCATAATAAAAACTGTGGATAAAAAACTAAATATTCTGGCATTTGATGAAAACCTGGAAAGGGACCACATCCTTGTTTATTACAAAGGTCCTTTTATTGACACCGTTCTGGCTTCTATTGGTAATCGTATCAATGAGATAGAGATGAATCCTCTTCTGAACAAGAAAGTATTTTCCATCTTTCTGGAATTGGCACAAAATGTATCCTACTATTCGGAAGAAAGGGAGCATCATGATCAAAAGTCAAAAAGCTATGGACGAGGCTCCTTTCTTATATATGATTGGGAAAGCCATTACTCTCTTACGTCGGCAAATCTGATAAAGAAAAGCTGGGCACCTGTTATTACGGAGAAGTGTAATAAGATTAATAGCCTTGATGTTGATGCCTTGCGTCAATGGAAAAGAGAACTCCGCAGTCAGCCTATGCACGAAGGCCAGCTAGGTGCTAATGTCGGTCTGATTGATATGGCATTAAAAGCGGGCTCACCACTGGAAGTAGACATTACTCCTTTTGATGAAGATTACAACTTTTTTGCTCTATCCATTAATGTTTCAAAAACAATAAATAACAATAATATCTAACTATGGAAGATCTGAAAATTTTAGGGGAGAAAAACATCTTTTTTATTCCTAATGTAAACTTTTCTGTCGAAACCGGTATCTGCGAATTAGATGGGGAATCCTATCTGGAAAATACCTTCGCATTTTATGCGCCTTTGCTGAAATGGCTGGAAGATTATATGGTGCATGTTAATAAACCATTGACGTTTAATTTTAGTCTGATTTACTTTAATACCTCTTCCTCTCGCAGCATTCTTGATATCCTGAACACTCTAAAGCAGTATGAGAAACAAGGAGGAAGTGTGACTGTAAATTGGAAGATCCGTGATTGGGATGAAGATTTGAAACAAGAAATCGAAGATTTTTCTATTGATTCCGATCTGCCGATTTACACAAAGAATTACTGATGTGTCTTTGTTGTTCGCGTTACAAAGCCGGGTAACGTGAACACAAACTTTTAAGGTAAGATGGCGAACTGAAAGCCTGATTTACTGAGTAAGAATGATACCCGTTAAATTGATGTCTCAACCTTTAACATTAGCTTCATCTCGGTGAATTTTTGATGTGATTTTATTAATAAAATCCCGAAGTGTTTCATTCTCTTCAAGTTGATATTTCTTTTTGAGCCGATATCTGGCAGTCTTTACACTATCAGGAGATATGCCAAGTATAGTAGATATTTCCTTAATCGTTAGGTTAAGTTTAATAAGTGCAGACAATCGAAGTTCTGCCGTTGTAAGCTGTGGGTACTGTAATCGAAGACTTGGAAAAAAAGTTGGGTAGATTCCTTCAAAAGATTTCTTGAAATTATCCCAATCTTCTTCAGTTAGAATTCTGCATTGATATATTTCCTTATACTTATCAGTCTGTTCACTGTCATCAGATCGATGAATCTTTATCAAATCTAATTCCTCGTTTATGCTAGCAAGCGCTTCGGATTTTTCCAGAAGACTCTTTACGTAAAAATCAAGTTCTTGTTTTTTCAAAGCCATATTGCGAGTTGCAATTAACCGATGCCGGTTGTATAACAATAAGGCAATGACGAGTAGCGTAATTAATGCAACTATAAATGCATTACGTTTAAAAGTATCGGCGTTATGTTTTTGATAGAGATTTGCAATTTGAGATTCTTTTTTTTCAATCTCATGCTGATAATTAAGTTTCTCTACGGCTATTGCGTTATCGACGTTCCCAATGCTGTCATATAATACAAAATACTTGGTATAGCTTTTATAAGCTTCCTCATAATCTCCAAGATCAGCGTAGGTTTGAGAAAGTAATAAGTACCCTTCTTTTAGAACCACACGATCATCTGCTTTACGTGCCAATGAGATTGCAATCTCTGCTGCTTTCATTGCCTTCTTATGTAACCCTAACGCCGTATATATTTTTGCCAGAGAAATTTGTATTTCGTAGGCCTGTGCAGAATCATTGGTATATGCAAGCTGCAAGGCCTGTTGCTCTGTGGCAAGTGCTTGTTGATAATGCTTTTGTTTATAATAAATCTCTCCTATACCCCTTAGTATATTTGGCTTCAGCTCTCTCTCGTTCAGTATATTTGATATTGCAAGCGCTTCTAATTGATAAATTAATGCGAGCGAATCACTCCCGGCTTTTAGGTAAGCGTCACCAAGATTGGTAAGTCCAATTATTAAATCTGTAGAATCGCCTGATACCCTGTTTATCTCAATTGCGCGATTAAGGAATATAATTGATTTTGACTCTTCGCCTGCAGTAAAATAAAGTATAGCTATGTTGTTATATAAAGATTCAAGTACATCATTTAGATGTAACGCTTTATATATTTCTGAAGCTTTCAACAAACAATCTGCTGCCTTCAATATTTTGCCTTGCCGATGATATGCAAAAGCGAGTTGATTATAAGCGTAAGCCTCACCAATTTTATACTTGATTTCCTGAGATAACCGTAACGCCTTTTGAGCCGTATTAAGAACACTGTCGGGATGTATCTTCTGTTGCTCATGGCATATTGAGACTAATGTAAGCACTCTATTACTATCCGCAGGGAGTTTTATTAAGACGTTTTTCAAACTATCAAGTTTTGATCCTTGTGCGCGGCAGGGAACATTAAACAAGACTATTAAAAGTATCAGGAGTGTGTTAGTTGCTGTACGCATAATTTATATCTTAAATTGAAGGTAGCCGGACAGTAAAAGTATACCTTCTTGTAATCATACCTGGTAGTAAAAAGTCCAGGAGTAGGTTACCAAAAGTCTACAAACCTACTAGTAATATTTTTTTGAACCGAATGTGCTTATCTGCTTCTTTAAAATATTTAACATTTCTAAATGGCATTAATATTAAAAGTCACATCTGTAGACTATATGTATATATTTTTTAGACATTTGTATTTAGCAGAAGTGATTTGGTTTACTAGTTAATCGGCTGGGCTGCTTCGAACAAGAAAATAGAGGGACAGTAAAATCACTCTTCGGAAATGGATTATCTCCTAGACATTCAGTTCACCCGAATATGCGAAGAAATATGCATCCAACCTTAAACGCGCAAACTACCCAACGGATGTAGCGTATCATCCTGAGAAATAATATGATATATAGTTCATATGAACGATGCTGCCTCTACAATATATGATGTGCGGCGACGTCGCGCCAAATACAGGCAGATGTCGCGTTATACTTTTCGCGGTACGCGGATTCTCAGCATTGAATGACGGACAATTTGTATCTTTAGTAAAGAATGCAAATTTAATCATTTAATGAAGTTGTGAAAGATTGTAGTTTTTTAGGAGTTGGTAGATTCGTCATAGTATTTCTGTTAGCACTGGCGAATATTAAAACATTTGGGCAGGAACATCGGTTTGTGCACATTGATAGTCGCCAAGGCTTGTCACACAATTTTGTAAGGGCAATTTACAAGGATAAGACTGGTTTCGTATGGATAGGAACCGAGTCGGGTCTTAATCGCTTTGATGGTTATTCAATAAAAATTTACCGTAACGCCCCAGGCGATTCAACGTCTCTTTTGAATGATAATATAATACGATTGTTCGAAACACCCGATGGCAAACTTGGAGTTGTCACAGCAAATGGGATTTGCTTCTATGATCCGGCAACCGAGACGTTCTCAACTGATTTTCGATTCCTTAAAAAATTTTCAATCACTAATCCTGCTGATCTTACTTATGTAGTTCACGATAATGTTGGTAACTACTGGTTTTTGCTGCACAACAATGGGCTGGTATGTTATAATGAAAGAAAAAAGAATACCCTGTCTGTAAAACATCTTGATAACGATGCCACCACGATTAGCAGCAACAGCGTTACGTCTCTCATACGACACATTGACGGAAGTTACTGGGTAGCGTATAGTAATGGTGATGTAGATAATGTTGTGTTCGAAAAAGAAAAACTCATTGTGGTAAAGCGAATTACATTTTTCAAGAGTTATTCAACTGATATAGACAAAATTTTACAATGTGAACTGACGATAGATAGCGATGGAGACCTTTGGGAATACGTAACTAATTCAGACGAAGGGGTGTTTCATTACAGTATATCAGAGCAAAAAGTATATCACCTCAATAAAAATTCTAAAACTACACCCCTAAGTTCAGATGTGATTACAGGAATTACACAGGACAACCGAGGCGATATCTGGATTTCCGGGACTGGAGGGATTGATATTCTCAATAAAAAGAACCTTTCTATAAAAAACATTACCAATGACTTAGAGAATGAAACGGTGCTAAGTGAGAATTCAATAACGGCAATGTTTAAAGATCGGGAAGGTATAATCTGGATGGGCACCTTTAAAGAAGGATTGAACTTCTTTCATGAAAGCATGACACAGTTTCCGCTTTATAATCGCCACTCCAAACCGTATGCACTACCTTTTGAAGATGTAAATTATTTCGTAGAAGACAGAAAGGGGAACCTGTGGCTTGGAACAAACGGAGGCGGACTGATTTACTTTGATCGCAGCAATGGCAGGTTCACAACGTACAGACATAACCCGAAAAATGCCAATAGCCTGAGCAATGATGTCATTGTTAGTTTATGTTTAGATCACGAAGACAAGTTGTGGATAGGTACTTTCCTGGGCGGACTAAATTGTTTTGATGGCCATAAGTTTATCCGTTATCAGCACCGCGCTGAAGACTCTACGAGTCTATCCGATAAAAGTGTGTGGGAGATTTTTGAAGATTCTCAATATCAGCTTTGGATCGGTACACTAGACGGAGGTCTTAACCTCTTCGATAGAAAGACAAAAACATTTACTCGCTATTCTCATCCTCAGCAAATAGCACTTAAGTCCACATATATTTCAACAATCAAGGAAGATACAAAGGGCAACCTTTGGTTTGGAACATCTACCGGCATTGACGTCTTGATGAAAGACTCCGGAAATATTGTCCATTTCGAATCACAGAAGAACAATCCCGCATCGCTTGTAAACAATGTTATTCTGGGTATACTGGAAGATTCGAAGGGACGGATGTGGATAGGGACGGGCGCTGGACTTAGCGTATGGCAAAGAGAAACTAACCGGTTTATCAACTTTACCGAAAAAGATGGACTGCCCCATAACACAATCATGGCCATGGAGGAAGATGCAGAGGGGCGGCTATGGCTTAGTACATCCAATGGATTTTCATGTGCTACCATCGTGTCTCGTGGCGAACATTTACGGCTTCATTTTACCAACTACTCAGAAGTAGATGGTTTACAAGGTCAACGATTTAATGAAGATGCATCACTTAGAATGCGGAGTGGAGAACTTGTGTTCGGAGGCAATAAGGGTTTCAATATTTTCAAACCTGGCGATATCGGGCATAATAGCAAAACTGCACCCCCCCGACTTGTGTTCACAGACTTTCAATTGTTCAATCGAAGCATCCGCCCAGGACATGAAGATAGTAATCACTTCACGTTATCATCTTCCATCACTACCAATCCCTCCATAGTATTAGCTTCAAGTGATAATGTTTTTTCAATAGCGTTCGCTGCACTCAACTTTACACAGCCTTACAAGACGAAGTATAAATACAAGCTGGAAGGATTTAATCAGGATTGGCTGTTTACGGATGCGAAAAATCGGAATGTTACCTTTACCAATCTCAATGCTGGTAACTACACATTTCGTGTTATTGCATCAAACAATGATGGTGCCTGGAATGATGAAGGTATTTCACTTTCTATCAAGGTGCTTCCTCCTTTCTGGAAATCTGGAACAGCTTCAATTATTTACATACTTATTCTGTTTCTGCTTCTTTATATAACGCGCAGGCTAATACAACAAAGCGAGCGCATGAAGTTTGCAATCAAACAACAGCAGGAAGAAGTAATGCGATCACGTGAAGTAGATATGATGAAGACAAGATTTTTTACCAACGTGAGTCATGAATTCAGAACGCCACTCTCACTCATTCTTTCTCCATTGGAGAATCTCAGTGAAAAAGTTATCGATTTGGAACAGCGAAAGAATATAGATCTCATTCAAAGAAACACAAAACGATTATTAAATCTCGTAAACCAACTTCTTGATTTCAGAAAAATGGAAGTTCATGATATTCGCTTTCATCCGTCCGAAGGAGATATCATTCAGTTTGTTCGGGAAACCGTTTATTCTTTTGCGGATATTTCGGAGAAAAAAAATATCCGACTCACATTCGAATCAAATGTTTCATCACTTGAAGCCATTTTTGATCACGACAAAGTCGAAAAGATTTTGTTTAATCTTCTTTCAAACGCATTCAAGTTTACCATAGGTAGTGGAGAGATTTCAGTAGTTATAAATGTTAAGGACTCGTCTGAAAACAGTATCGTAGAGATCACCGTGAAAGATTCAGGAATTGGAATACCTGCTGAAAAGCAAGAACTGATCTTCGAACGATTTTTTCAAAATGACTTACCAAGTTCACTCATGAATCTGGGCAGCGGCATAGGTCTGGCCATCACAAAAGAATTTGTGCGCATCCATGGAGGTACGATCAGGGTTGAAAGTGAAGCAGGACAAGGAAGTTCCTTTATTGTGGTATTGCCATTGAGAAAACTGGTTCATTCAGTCCATGAAACAATAAGCGAGCCGGTGAAAACTGCCAATGATAATCAAAAGAGTGAACGAAATGAATCAGTTAACAAGCCCTTGATCTTGCTCGTAGAAGATAACGAAGATTTTCGTTTTTATTTGAAAGACAATCTTAAAGTATCGTATTCAGTTATCGAGGCTGAAACGGGAGAAGAAGGATGGAAAAAAGCAATTTCGCAATACCCAGACCTGATTGTAACCGATGTGATGATGCCAGACATGAATGGTATTGAACTGTGCAAAAAAATTAAAACAGATCAACGTGTTTGTCATATACCAGTCATTCTGCTCACGGCTCGTTCAGGCGAAGAACAACGACTTGAGGGATTTGAAGTAGGTGCTGATGATTATATTCCTAAGCCGTTCAGTTTTCCTATACTAGAATCCAGAATACGGAACCTGATTTCGTTACGCAAAGATTTGCATACATTGTTTGCAAGCAAGAACGGAATCAAGGCAAGTGATATTCAGATTACGTCATTAGATGAACAGTTTATTCATCGCATTATCCAGGCGATAGAAGACAATATAGCTAACAACAATTTTACTGTAGTAGATTTGAGTTATGCAATTGGTGTGAGCCGTGCTCAACTTTTTAGAAAAGTGCAGGAAGTGACCGGTAAATCTCCATTAGAACTTATTCGAACTATTCGATTGCAACATGCGGCACAACTTCTTGAGAAAAGTCAGCTTTCTGTTTCTGAAGTTGCCTATCGCGTTGGTTTCAATAATCCCAAGTACTTTACTCGTCATTTTAAAGATCAATATCACGTATTGCCATCGGAGTATGCCAATGGTAAACGAAGAAGCTAGCAGAAATATAACTTTACATTATTGCTACACCATCTTTGGGATTGTCTATTACAGTTTCAAAAAACTGTGATAAGTTCAATCCATTTTTTAATTTTCCTTCTGATTACGGAAAACCACTACTTCTGTGTTTGTTCCAACTGAAAGTCGTGCTTCGAGTAAGTCGCATAATGTATTCACTGGTCTGTTATTCAACAAAGGGTTTTGCTTTCGTACCTCGTGCAGCATCATTTTCATTTGAGAGACATAAAAAATTGTTGATGCAAACAATGTAACAGGCCATACTATTGCAAATGGTTATTATTATTTTTCGTGCTTTGTTCATTTCAATAAACATATAAGCTACTGTTGTATTGGTGTTAACGATGCTGCAAAACCACCTCGTCGAAGCATACTTACATTCACTGAACAAGTTTTATCTACAACCAGATATTGCGTTGTAAAATCTTTGTCGTGCTCACCATCGGTGATCAGTGTTAGTTTATATTTAAGTCCATCGGATAAAAATCCCAGACTGAGTGATTTTTTCTTTTCTACTATTTCGCCATTGATTCCACCGATGTACCATGAATCACCTTTACGACGGGCCATGATGATATCCTTTCCTGGATAACCATCTAAGAGTTTTGTATCATCCCATGCGTTTGGTACATTCTTAAGAAAACTCTTTGGTGCATCAGGTAATTGATCATATCCTTCGGGTCTGTCTGCCATGTGTTGCAACCCTGATTCGAACAACACGCTCAACGCCAGCTCATGCCCATAGGAAGTAACGTGCGGGTATTGGGAATTGGTGAAAGTCACCGGAGTGTAATCCATTCCACCAACGACGTTGCGCGTAAATGGCAAAATGGTATTATGTATAGGAGCATTCATTGTAAAGAAAGGAACATTGTTATACCACTCCGCCCCCATCACAGCTTCATGAGTCATGAGGTGCGGAAACGTTCTGGCCCACCCACGCGGCACGATACTACCATGAAAATAGACTAGCAATTTAAACTTGGCAGCATCTTCGAGAATATCCAAATAGTATGCAATCATGTCCTGCTTTTCACTCTCGAAGAAATCTATCTTTACACCGGCAAAGCCCATCTTCTGAAGCTTGGCAAATTCTTCCATTCTGCTTTCGTGGGTCAACATCCGATCTTTTGGCGTGGCCGACACCCAGGTATGGTCTCCTCCTGAGTTGTACCAAAGCAGCGGTTTTATTCCTTTTGAACGAATATAAGTTACCGCGTCCTTTAAGTCTCCTCCGTTGCTCATGGCGTCCCACTCCCAATCGAGTAATGTGTAAGGCCACCCCATACGGGCCGCCAGATCTGCGAACTTACAAACCACCATATAGTCCTTCGTGCCATGATTGTTGGACCAATAATTCCATGATACCAACCCTGGTTTTATCCAATCCGTCTCTTTTATCAATGAAGGAGGAGAAACATCATCAACCAATGTTGATTCAACAATGTCAGCAAGGCTGCCTATTATGGCGACTCTCCAGGGCGACTTCCATGGAAGGTTGATTTTTGGAGTAGACTCTCCTTTTCCTCTTCCGTCCCAGGCGTCTGGAAATGTAATTTTGTATTTAGATAGATCAGCTGTATTGCTGAGTTTTGATCCGCAGTAAGTGCGATTCACATCGGCCTCATGGAGAAGAAAATAGCACATGCTATCTGGTGTCTGGAACAGGGCCGGGTAACACCAGTCCTGCTGCGCCGCATTGTTCCCTTTCATCACGTCGTAAAACCTTTCGTTGGCCGTATTCCACTTCTCCAGCCACCGCTTCGACATGTACGGAATAGAATAGGAAGTAAATTCATCCTTCATTATAAACGAACCTTGCTTCTCCGGAAATTCATATCGCAAGGCTGCACCATTGTCATATGCACGGATGATAATATTCATCTTGGCGCCGCCAGGATTTTCAAAATACACGATTGTTTCATTCGCTACATTGCTTCGATGCAAGCGTTTACCATGTGGGGCTTCATATTGCTCTCTTATCAACTGGAGCTTACCAGCTTTTAAAAATTTAAGTTCTTTGAAAAAATCCTGGTCGCTTCTAGACAAGCCCAGGTCGACGCGTGGAATAACTTGAATAACTTTTCCTTTGTCCAAATAGCTTATGCTCAAATACCACCCCCCCATGTCAGAGTGTTGCTCATTGAGCAAATCAACTTTTATTTTCTGGTTAGGAGATAAAACCGTTAGTCTCTGTGCGAACAGAGAAACTGTATTAAGTAAAATGAGTAAGGAAGTAAAATATAGTTTAATCATAATATGGAATATTCTTTTTGCTATCACTTGTCTTTGGCCCAGGTCTCCCCTTCCGGAGATCGTCTCCACTTGAAATAAGTATCGAGTACACCAAGAGACTTGGCGCTTGGCACAGGACCAAGATGTGGTGTTTGTTGAAAGTACATGACGTCTGGATTAGTATCACTAAACGCTGGCCACTTGGGAACTCCCTTGCCGTTTGGATCACCATGCTTGGCAAAGTTTGTCCAATAAGTTGACATCGCTTCAGCGATTCGCTCATCTGTTCCTGCACCATTCATGGGCCAGAAAACATACGCTACATCCTGTGCGTGAGGTGAGCCCTGTTCAAACTGAGGAGAGTCTTTTGGATACATAGGATGTTGATCAAAGTAATAGAAATGCACTTTCGATTTTCCTGTTCTTGCCTGCAGGTGAGCCCAGCTCCATGTTTGCCAACCGAATGCAGCATCGCGCACCAGATCACGGGCAGTTTTAGGTACAGTTGTATCTCCTACCGGATATGCTTTTAACAGGTCATCAGCGAACTTGCCGTAACGCTGCTTTGTATCAGCAATGAATTCTTTCGGATCTTTTGTTCTGGTGAAGAACAACCCCTCGTCTGAATTGTATCCGACAACGATAGGAACATCATTGTACTTACCTGCTTCGTAAAGTTTATACTGATCATCGGGAATCACATAGCCGTCAATGATGGGCCACGAACTTCCAACGCCCCAACCAGAAGGCAACGAGTCAGCAACCATTTTCCTAAGTTCTGCTATTGAGCTTGCACCAGCTTTTTTTACATACTCCTCTCCTTCACGCTCGGCATTTTTTAATGTCTTCATATTTTCTCCGGGATAGGTAACATACCTCGGAGGTCCGAATGATCCGCCACTCTGTGAAATTGCACCATGGAAAAGTCCCTTTGCTAAAGGTGATGCGCACAACATGCTTACCGCAATGGCACCGGCGGATTCGCCGAAAATTGTTACCTTATTTGGATCTCCGCCAAACGCTGAGATGTTTTTCTGTATCCAGTTCAAGCCAGCAATCATATCAAGCAGCCCATAGTTACCTGATACGCCATGTTGATTCTCTGCACTCAACTCAGGATGCGTGAGGAATCCCAGTGGCCCAACCCGATAGGCAATGCTGACAAATACTACACCTTTTTTTGCCAGGTGTTCACCGTTGTAACCTGGTTCAGAAGTTGAACCATGACTAAAACCTCCTCCATATATCCAAACTAATACAGGGATACGATCGCCAGGTGATTTGGCAGGTGTCCATACATTAAGATACAGGCAGTCTTCACTCTTACCGGAAGGAGGATTTCCGCCTTGCATCGAGGCCGGTGCAAATTGACTGGCCTGTTTTACGCCTTGCCATGATGGTGCCGGCTGTGGCGCACGCCATCGAAGATTATCTACAGGAGGTGCCGCAAATGGAATTCCTTTGTAAACTGTTAACTCATTTTGCCTTACACCTTGTAAAAGACCTTGTTCGACTTTTACCGGCGTAAGCTCCTGGGCGTTGGTCATTATCGAAGCGAAGACCATCGATACAGCAATGACGTATAGGTTTTTCATTTTACTGATTTAATATTATTTGTATGTTGTTCTTCTAACAATGTGTCGCTACCGGTAACGAATCATATCATTGCTCAATGTCCAGGAGCGGTAAGCAATTAACTTACTGCCTGATCCGTCCGTGAACATTAGTGCGTGATTATATCTACTTCTGCATATCCAATATTATCGTTGCTCTCAGTGTTTTTCAGTGCTCGCAACTTGATGAAACGAGCCTTTAGCGGCGCAAATTTTTTGATCTGCCACAGTGGATTGTTTTTGATGTTGGAGAATTCTCCGTGATCTGCCAGCTTCCACTTTTTATTGTCAGATGACACATAAAATTCATAGTGAGTAATGATACCTGGTCCCCACGTGCCCTGGTCTGGATGATATTTGAAACCGGTAAGTTTTTGTTCACTTCCTAAATCGATCACCAGGTCTACAGGTATTTTTTTCTCTTTGCCTTGTTGATGCCATGTGGTTGAGATATTTCCATCGAGAATAGCGTATGCCTTTTCATCGTCTGCACCAACGATCTTCCAATCTTTTCGACAGAGATCAAATTTCTCAAGTGCAACCGGACTGCTTTTATCTGTCGCTGGATCATAAGCGATAGCCTTTACCTCTACTTTTCCTTCTGTCGGAACAGGGCTTATATATTTTTTCGAGTTGTGAGTTGGCTCACTGCCGTCTAATGTGTAATAGAAATACGGTCCTACATCATCAGTCGAGATCGTTATTTCGCCGGATTGATTTCTCATAATGGAAGGGGCGTTCAGAAATGCTGGTGCGTTGTAAATCCCGATATTGGAGATTACAGGACTTGCCTTCGAGCCCGTAACGGTGAAACGAATCTCGGTGGTCGTTATGCCGGGAAAACGAAGGATGCGTTTGTATCCAATAGTTGTTCCTTTCGCTAACTCTTTCCACGTTCCGTTAATGAGGGCTTCGATGGAAAAGGATTTCACACGCTGCCCTAAACGAATATATTCCTGTACGAGAAAACGGTTGAACGAAGTAGGTTTTTCAAAATCGATGATCAATGAAGCTGTTGTTATATTGTCATCAGTAGCCCAATAAGTATCCGTATTGTTGTCAATGGAATTTTCAGCTGTAAATTGTTTTGAATTGCCGCGCACATTCGTAGCACTCGCTTTCTTGTTTTCTGCAAGGTTGTCAGCGAAGGAAGTCTTCACCGTTGCACCAAATTCTAACGCTGCTTTTTCATCGTTTTCGTGAATCAAGCCATTCGGCATAATAGGAAAATTGAGCAGGAATGTTCCATTGCGGCCAATGGAGTTGTAATACGTTTCCATTAATTGCGACACCGTTTTTACTTTGTTGTCTTCACCAGGATGATAAAACCATTCCGGACGGATAGAAGTATTTACCTCTGCTGGTACCCACGCATTACCATCTTCCAAACCGAAATGCAGCATGTTCCAGGTTACTTCTCCCGTCGCATTCATTAGACTCCAATTCGTTTCTCCAACATAGCCTGCTTCAGTTCCAACCCAACGGAGTTCACCCCTGTCGCCTCCATCATTCCA
>DATJHZ010000437.1:0-28785 GCA_035493595.1 Cyclobacteriaceae bacterium
CGATATGAATGGAAACTTTGCGCTGGAAGGAGAGCAAGGATCAACAATAGTATTTTCCTTTATCGGTCATGTTACTCAGGAAATCGTATACACAGACCAGGAAAAAATTCTCGTTACATTATTAGAAGACGCCAAGCAACTCGGAGAAGTTGTCGTTGTAGGTTACTCATCTATTGAGAAGAGAGAGATCACAGGATCAGTAGCTTCCATCAGTGCTGATCGATTTAAAGAAATATCACTTAATGGAATGGATCAGGCCTTACAAGGTCAAGTTGCAGGTGTGCAGGTAACGCAATCATCAGGAACACCCGGTGGTGGAATTTCTGTGCGCATAAGAGGAAACACATCCATCAGTGCATCAAACTCCCCGCTATTTGTTATTGACGGCGTACCTGTTGAAACAGGAAGTTTATCATTACGCGATTTTGGGGGACAAGACGATAATGCTTTATCATTAATTAATCCGAATGACATTGAGTCCATACAGGTTTTAAAAGATGCTTCAGCAAAAGCGTTGTATGGATCAAGAGGAACCAACGGTGTTGTTGTTGTTACAACCAGGCGCGGGAAGAAGGCGCCAACAAAAATTAATTTTGATGTGCAACGCGGTATAATAAATCCTGTTAAGAAATTAAAACTGCTCAACTCACATCAACTACTTGAGTTGCAACGTGAAGCTGTTACTAATGCAGGTCAAAATCCTGATGCGTATGGCTTAATCGAGGGAGTTACCGATGCCGTTAATACCGATTGGCTTAAAGCTATCTTCAGAACTGGCATAATGCAACAGTATCAACTGTCTGCATCTGGTGGTGATGACAACACAACATTTTACATGAGCACCGCATATCGCAAAGAAGAAGGTGTTCAATTAAATAACAGTTTCGAAAGATTAAGTGGAAATTTTAATGTCGATCGAAAATTCACGCAAAAATTAACAGTAAGTACGAACATCAATCTCGCCTACTCTCTAAACAAGCGAGTAAAGAGCGACAACTTTCTGGATGGTGTCTATTCTGGTGCTTTGAAAAGCTTACCATACTATTCTCCCTATGATGAACAAGGACATCTGGTTGGAACTTCTTCTCCACAATATGCAGGGTTTCCTAATTTTAATCCTGTAGCACAAGCTTTGCTACCGCGCTTCAATGTGTACACAACAAAAATTCTGGGTAGCGTCAAGGCACTTTATAAGGTTAATGAACATATCCTGTTCAGAACACAAGTGGGTATCGATGATAATTTTGTTACTGAAGATCAATATGAATCATCACAAACTGCCGTTGGAGGATATCTTCCCAGCGTAGGTGGACATGGTTATGGTGTTTACAATGCAAGCACTATCAGCAACATCACAGCAAATGCCTTCTTAACCTATACGAATACATTCAATACCAATCATCATATCAGTGCCTTTGTAGGTTCAGAAGTTATTAAAAGACCTGAGCGCTCAGGCAGTGTCACAGGTCGTTTGTTTGCCAGTGATGACTTTACATACATTACCTCTGCCGGTATTGTTGACAATGGTTCTTCTTATAGAGTAAGCAGCGGTTTGCTTTCCTTTCTCGGCGAGGCTAAATATGATTATAAAGAGAAGTATCTGGCAACACTTAGTTTTCGTTCAGATCAGTCATCACGCTTCGGACCGGGCAACAGAACGGCAAACTTTCCTGCTCTATCATTGGGATGGAGAGTTTCAGATGAAAGTTTTTTTAAATCAAATACAATCTCAGATCTTAAGTTGCGTGCAAGCTATGGACTAACAGGTAACGAACGAATAGGCGATTTTAAATTTCTTGGTACGTGGGCAACGGGCACATATAATGGAGCAACCGGTACAGTTCCAAGCAATCCACAAAATCGAAACTTGAAATGGGAAACAACTCGTGAAATAGATATCGGAGTTGATCTCGCCTTGCTTCAAGGTCGTGTACAGCTTACTGCTGATGTGTACAACAATAAAACCCGAGATTTACTTTTTGCAAGACCTTACGCCTATACCACAGGTTTTGCAAGTGTATTGGATAACATAGGAAACATTCAAAATAAAGGAATTGAATTAGGGATTACATCTGTCAATCTCGATGGCATTTTAAAATGGAGAACAGAGTTAAATATTTCAAAAAACGTTAATAAAATTCTCTATCTGGCGGATACCATACCAATTTATACAGGCTATCAGGCCGAAGGATCATCATCAACAAACATTGTTAAGCAAGGCGAGTCATTGGGAACTTTCGTAGGATTAAAATTCCTGGGAGTAGATCCTGCAACAGGAAATGCCATGTATAAAGATGCAAACAAAGATGGAAAGATTTCATCTGACGATGCTGTAGTTATCGGCCATGCCCAACCAAAATTTACAGGAGGTTTCACAAACAGATTTGCTTATAAAGGATTTGATCTGAACATCTTCTTCCAATTTTCAGTTGGCAACAAGATCCTCAATTTCACAAAAACAACACTTGTTAATTCCGGACAAAGTCTCGACTACAATCAATCACCGGAAGCATTACGTCGTTGGCAAAAACCTGGTGATATAACAGATGTTCCGAAGTATGAGCTTGGTGCTAATAATAATTTTAATAATTTATTGAGTAGCCGGTTTATTGAAGACGGGTCTTATCTCCGTTTAAAAAATGTTGGCGTAGGTTATACAGTGCCAACAACAACGGCCAATAAAATTAAATTAGAAAGACTTCGTATATATTTTTCAGGAACAAACATCCTGACGTTTACAAAATATTCAGGTGCAGATCCGGAAGTAAGTACGCTTGATGGATCAACAACAGCGCAGGGAATTGATTTCTTTACTTTGCCTCAGGTAAAAACTTTTACTATCGGGTTAAATGCAAATTTTTAAGATGAAGAAGGCATATTTTATATTGCTTATAACCATGATCAGCTTTACAGGCTGTCACGATTTACTTCAACCTAAGCCTGTAGACTTATTAGTAGATGATTTGGTTTTAAATGAAGCTAGTGATGTACCTAATGTTGAGATAGGATTATACAGTGCATTCAGAGGTATTACAGGTACTATTGTAATTGCCGGCGATCTCACTGCAGATAATCTCATCCATAACGGCACGTTTACAGAATATCGTGAGCTTGGTGTAAAACGGATCACACCTTCAAATGCTACGGTTGCAACGATGTGGCAATCCATATACAACACCGTTTATATCGCTAATTTTATTTTAGAGAAATTGCCAACAGTTAGCGGAGTAAGTTCTGCTGAGCGCGATAAAGTTTTAGCGACGGCTCACTTTCTTAGAGGTTATGCATATTTTATTGGCTACTATACTTTTGGAGCTATCCCAAAAGTGACAGGTATAACCATTCAATCAAATCAAAACGTTGCACGAAGCGGTGATCAGGAAATGCTTGATTTTATTCTTGAAGATTATAACCAGGCTCTAGGTAAGCTTACTACAGAACCTACCAATGCAGGCTATGCAAGTGACTATGCAGTTCGTTCTGCTCTAGCGCAATATTATCTCTATCTTAAAGATTGGAATCAGGCCGAGCAATTTGCAACACAGGTCATTGAATCTGACAAGTATACACTGGAGAAAAATTTCTCTTCCATTGTTCTGAAAGACTTTACAAGTGAATCCATTTTTGAAATGGGTTATACAATATCCGATGACCCAGCAACACTTAACACGTTGTTTCTGGGAAGACGCGAGATCATTCCTTCCAATCAGGAAATTCTGGCGCTTGCATCCGATGAATCGGGTGACCGATTTTCAAGTATCACTTTCGATGCCAAAAATCTGAATGGCACTGATAACGGATGGAGCGTTGCCAAATATGGAACAGCCGTTGAAGACAATAACAACATTGTAGTGTTCAGACTTGCTGAATTATATCTGATCCGTGCCGAGGCACGTGCCCAACTCGGTAACGTAACAGGTACTGGAAGTGCTCAGGAAGATCTTAATGTTTTAAGAACCCGTGCAAATGGCACAGCAGTTTCTTCAGTCAGTCAATCTCAAATGTTATTACTAATAGAAGATGAACGCCGTTATGAATTAGCTTTTGAAGGACACCGCTGGTATGATCTGGTTCGAACCGGAAGAGTGAAGGAAGTTATGTCTGCATTTTCAAGCGCATGGAAAGATACTTATAATTTATGGCCGATACCTCAACATGAAATTCAGAACAATAGAGCATTAGTTGGTCATCAAAACCCTGGATATTAATGAGAAGACTTAGTACCATAATGATAGTTGTCAGTTTACTCATCATCGTTATGATAGGATGTGAAACTGATCGTATTCTTTTCCAGGGACCTTATTTTGTACGCTTTACCGATACAACAGAAACAAAACTGGAAAGCTACAGCAAACAGATTCAGCTTGAAGTACATAATGGAGGTCCACTGCTTGATGAAGATTTAACTGTTACTTATTCAATAAGCGGCAATGCCCGTGAAAATGTCGATTATAAAATTATTGGAACCCGGGGCAAAGTTGTTATTCCAAAAGGCAAGTATGTAGGCTACCTTACCCTTGAGTTAATAAATAATTCGAATAACATCTTACGTACTCAGAGTGTAACATTTACGCTAACAGGAACCGACAACTCTGCTCGGCAGACTGGTGAAGGTGAAAGCAGCCTCGGCAAAAGATTTACGTTTACCATAAATGATGATTGTATTCTGGGCGGAACATACCAGGGCGAAAGAGATTCGCAATCAATACCTACGAATAACATTTCTATTACGAGTACAGACTGCATTAATTATACGCTGTCAAATTGGGATATCGATGTCTTTTCAAATCCTCAGCAAAGAGATCTTACGTTCATTGATAATGGAGACAACACACTTACCATTCCTGTACAACAGGAATCAACATTACCAGATTCCCTTGCAACAATGGAGGGCTTCGGTGTTGTGGATCCAGAGACCCGCCAAATCAACATGACGATAACGCTGGATGATTTTCCAGAGCCTAACACGATCTCATTTATACTTATACCAGATTAAGGCTATGAAAGAGTTTGTAAAATATTGTCTATACACGCTACTTACAATAGCACTCTTTGCACAGTGCACAGAAGATGTTAAACCAATTCCATTAACCTATTGGAAGGTTTTTACAGGAGACGATCATAAAGCCTGGTCTATTCAATACCTTACTTTAAAACAAGATGGAAAGGAGGATCAGACCTTTGCCCTTGCAAGCTGTGAAGCAGATGACCAATATATTTTCTATGCCAATAGTGATAGACAGTATACCATAAGCAATGGTACGAAAAAATGCAGCACAGACGATCCAGATGTATTGGTAAACGATACCTGGGCTTTCTTAAACGCTACAGCCACACTTACAATCATTATTCCGATATCTCCGTTTCCAAGTTCACCACTACCTTTCTTCGTAAAGCAGGTAGATAATAATACGATGACTCTTCAAATTTTTGTCGATCAGGAAAATACGATAAGTTACCTGGTAAATTTTAAAGCTGTAAGTCAAAATTAGAAATTGTATGCGCGATAGAATTATTCTTACACTTCTGGCATTTTTATTTATACTAGCCAGTCAGGCACAAACTATACAGCCAATAAGACGATGTGCTACAATGGAGCAAGACAGCATTAATCGACTGCTTCATCCTCAACGGGGAACACTGAGTGAATTTGAAGAACAACTTCAAAATAAAATCAAGGAAATCAATATGCGATCTGCTACTGGCAGAATTGAAAGCACAACCATTACCATTCCCATTATTGTGCATGTTATTCATAATGGTGAAGCTGTTGGTTCAGGTTCAAACATTAGCCAGGCACAGATTCAATCTCAGATTGCTGTATTGAATGAGGATTACCGTAAAAAACTTGGATCGAATGGTTACAACACAAACCCCGTAGGCGCTGATATTGGTATTGAGTTTTGTCTTTCACCGGTAGATGAAAAAGGAAATGCTTTAGCGGAACCAGGAATACATCGTTACAAGGGATCACAGAGCACCTATGCCCGTGATTATATTGATGGTACGTTAAAGCCTTTAACCATCTGGAATCCAAATTTATTTTTTAATGTATGGACACTTAAATTCGGAGGAACGGATTCTAACCTGCTGGGCTATGCTCAGTTTCCTGATCAATCGGGATTGTCGGGTTTAGATGACAAGGGTGGTGTCGCAAGTACTGATGGTGTCGTAATTTTATACTCTTCATTTGGCTCTGCACAAAAAGGGAGTTTTCCTGTCATGCAAGCACCTTATAATTTAGGACGAACACTAAGCCATGAAACTGGTCACTGGTTAGGCCTTCGCCATATCTGGGGCGATGGAATATGTGCTGATGATTTTGTTTCTGATACGCCAACACAAAAACAAGCAAGCAGTGGCTGTCCTAATACTACATTAAGTTGTGACAATTCTACATTGGCCATGGTTCAGAATTATATGGACTACAGCAATGATGCCTGCATGAACATTTTTACCAATGGACAGAAGGCGCGCATGCTGGCTGTTTTAGAGCTAAGCCCCAGACGCAAATCTGTTTATCAAGCCAATCTCTGTAGTCCTTCTGTTGCTGATAAACCAATCCCAAATTTTACCCAAGACAGGAGTTTAGTACTCTTAGGGGGTGAAGTAAACTATACTGATCTGTCAACAAATTTCCCAACATCATGGGTATGGACATTTGAAGGAGGAGATCCCGGAACATCTTCACTTCGCAATCCTAAAGTAAAATATAGCGTTCCTGGTACTTATAAAGTAACACTGATCTCTGCTAATTCAATCGGCACTGATACCCTTACAGTTGACAGCGCTATTACTGTTTCTAAAGAAGGTATATGTACTACAACATCCAATTTCAAGTCAACCTATACTCCGAGTTTACTAAAGGCCTCCACTGTTGGTGGCACTAAAGGATATCTTACTGGGCACAGTTCATTAAAATATACCGCATTCACCGAATCATTTGTCAATGCGCTTGGTTATTCTTACATCAGCGGGGTCAAGATTAACTTTGGACTTCTGAAGACTGCGTATGAAGACTCGACAATCACTGTTACGGTCTGGAACGCACGGGGTCCACAAGGCGCACCCGGATCTGTGATTGAAACCAAGCAGGTATTGCTGCAACAAATTCAGGACGACATTCAGAACAATAGACTGACCACTATTTATTTTGATCGCGTAACTCCGGTATTTAGTAGACCTTATCATGTTGGTGTGCAGATTAACTATGACCGAAGAGACTCGCTGGCGATTATTTCTTCTGCTAACGGCGAAAACCCCTATATAACCGCTTGGTATAGAACCAACGCTGGTCTTTGGAATAATTACTCTAAAACACTTGGTGCTAATATAGCACTCGATATTGAGCCAATTATCGGCGTCAATCCTTCAACACAAATTGCAGCCTCTGACCTCTCTGTATTTCCCGGTGCTCAAGTGACACTTAACGGATCAGGTGCCAGTATATTTGTATGGAGTTCAGATGATGGACTTGTGAAAAATTATACGGGCCCTCAATTGATTGTTCATCCGTTGAAAACAACAACCTATACGCTAACAGGTTCAGGCCTGGCGCTTTGTGATAGCACCATCAGCACTACTGTCTATATTCCAGATAATGTTACAGGTGTTGAAAAAGATTTGAAAAATAGCATAACGTTATACCCTAATCCCGGTAATGAACTTTTAAGTATCGTTATCGACAACAACTACTATGGCCCACTTAATATTGAACTATTCAACTCAATGAGTCAAACGATGAAGCATGTTACACAAAAAGACATCTCATCTCATTTGATCGAGATTGACACGCATGATCTTCAGTCCGGTATCTACTTTGTAAAAGTACAATCCAACGGCGTTAATGTATTGAAAAAATGGATTAAGCTGAGATAGTAACGCTTTTATTGGGTTTCAGATCAATTCATTGTAGGATTTTGCGTTGGCAGATAGCTACTTCTTTCTTTTTAACATCGCTAAATCACTTGTTTGAAAACCCACACGAACTACCCAAGGCCTTGGGTATATTGGATCATTAGGTTTGTAAAGAAAGTTGTATGCAAATACCAAAGTCATTTCAACTTTTGGATGAATCGTAATTTTTTTTCCGACACCTGCTAAAAATACATATTTCCAGATGCGAGTAGATTTTCCTTCATCTTTTTTCAGTCCGGGGGAGTTACCGCCATATTCCAGGTATGCAAAAAAACTGTTTATCACTTCATAACTTCCAAATGCTTTATACCCAAAAACCTGCGGGGCAAGTTTTGGAATACTGTCGTGAAATGTCTGCCGATATGTTCCACCTATACCTGTTGTGAGTTTTCTATTAAATCTGTATCCGATGAGTGGTGAGAAATCAATTGAAACCGGATCTATCGTTAAGACTTGAAAATTAGCAGCAATAACAAGGCGTTCTTTAAAAGTTCTTCCTTTCAACGAACTTCTTTTCACAGCGGTACTTAAATCATTCGAGTTCGAAACAAAGGAATATTTCTTCATGAGAAGATTCATTTTAGCACGCGCACTTTTTAACAATTCAGGATTCGAATTCAGATAATCCATAGCAAGATCTTCTGCCTTCTTCTTAGCCAGTTGCTTTATTTGAGCTGAATCGGTAAGTTGTTCCACCTGAGCTTTATAGCCTGAAGGAATATTTTTTAGTCCTTGAATTTCTCCCGTTTCACGCTGCAAACCCTTAATTTCATTAATGCCTGAAGCTCTTGACTCGAGTTGTTTTCCGAAATCATTTCCTGAAACATTGACCTTTACCAGAGAGCCATACTCACCCTGATACGATTGCATCTGAGTATTATACTTCTCAGTATCGCCCTTTAAATTTAAGTCGGTCGCACTGAGTCTATTCGAATTCAACAAACGCTGTGTACTATTTTCAATTGTTTTGATTGGAGACGAGATGTTGCTGATTTTATCTACCTGTTGATTGTGAACATCAAGAATTCTTATTCTGCCTTTTAATGCCTGATATTTACTCCAACCAATAGTATCTGTTTGTCCTGAATCCTTTGATTGATAATAGTGAGACAGACTATTAAGCAATTTTAATACTTCCTTAGAAAACCTTTCATTCATATCACCATTAGCTAATAGAAATTGTTCATTCCTATTTTTTGATTTATGATTGATATCTCTAACCTTAGAAATCAACTTTCGAGATAACGACTTCGTTTTTTTACTAGTTTTATTTTCATCATCAACAATAGCATCTTGCATGCTATCATATTGATCTTTCCAATAACGATTCAGTTGTTTAACGTATCGATTGCTGTCTCTTTTAAAATAGCGTCGATACATCTTTAGTTTCTTTACCTGGTTTGTCTGATCAACTATCTTATTTAAGTGAGCATCCGATAATTTTAATTGTTGTTGTGCACTAAGGTCTGCAATAAATAAGCAAACAAAAAGCATAACAAAAGCACCTCTTGTAAAAGAACCATTATTTATCCAGATAGCTAGTGGAGAGGTGCTTTTCATTTTGATATTACTGATAAACCAGAATAGCTTCCTGTGAATACACTCCGGTTGAATCTTTGACCCTACAATGAAGATAAAATGGTATGCCTCCCGTCCAAGCAAGTGTTACTGAAGAGGATGTTGTTTTATATAAAAAATGATCTAACGGAACATTTGTTGAGGATATGTCCCATTCATAGCTATCAATTGGTAAGGTTCCCCCTGAAGCAATGGTAGCAGTTGCATTGATAGTTGTTGTTGCTGGCAGTGGAAGAAGTTTTGTTGTTGCAGAATTAATAATCAGCGTTGGTGCTGTCCAATTTGGATTAACTACAGGACTTGGATATACATCGGCAACTTGTTGTGTGTAATTACTTGTGCTCAACGTGGCATACGATACTGTCAGCGTAACAATGAAAGATGTTGCCGTAGTATAGATATGGTTTACAATTCTTCCACCATTTTTTAGAATAGTACCATCTCCAAAATCCCAATCAAACTGAGCATTTGTGTCAGTATTCATAGCATCGAACTCAATAGATTTTCCTGTATAAATACCCCCGGAAGATAATATTGAAAATCTCGCCTCAATCCCTGAATCATTTGTCGGCTTCTTATAAACGTTATACGTATATTTTTTTAATACCGAACCCTTTTGATCTTTAACAATCGTCGGTCTTCCTAAAGCATCATATTCAAACGTACTGATTTTGCCATTCGCATCACTTTGAGATAGTACACCTCTCAGATCGTAAACAGATGTTGTAACTGTTGAGCCCTCTTCAGCCATACTTAGTTCGTCAATAAAAACTCCAGCGGCACCAGATATAGCTGTGAGCGTATTTCCACTTATTATTTTTGAATAGAATTTCCATCCATTAACATCGGTCACCCCTGTCTCTCCATTGAAAGCAACAGCATTGCTAACTGTGGGACTACCACCCTTCGCCCAAAATGTCATACGATATTTTTTTGCTGCATCAAGTGAGTAGGCCGTTATGCTCCCTGTAGACAAATCATAATATTTCTTGCCTGTCTTTGCTTTGTTTACTGCATCCGCTGTAAGAGTTGTTCCTGAGTAGCTCCATCCACCGGCTTCTCCTGAGAGTTCAAAGCTTGTAAAGTTGATCATACTGCTATTTGACGCACTGGATACAACATTGTTTCCGTAATTACCCCATAGCACCGAAGTCCTGATACCATCTTGTCCTAAAATTCGTGTTGGTCTTGCATTAAGCTGGTCATGATCTTCGATAGTTGTCATAGGAGTGTATTGACCAGATGGAATAGCAAACAAGGTTGAATTTCCACTCGGTAAAACTCCTTTTGCAGCATTTGTAAAAGTAAAATTTGTGAGCGGAATAGGATTGCCAGAAGGAAGTAACAAATTATATTGTGTATCTGGTATGCCTACCCAATTGGGCAGCAAGTTATTACCGCGTTTATATATATTTATTTTTCCGCTGATCACGTTAATATCAAATTGACCGCTTCCTAAATTTTTCTCCGTATACGTAATTGTTTCAATCGGAGCATTCATGATATGGTAGCTCTTTAAATCGCTAATAAAGCTATCTGTATCACCATAATTTCCAGGATAGTTCGTTACGGTTACTAGTCTTTTATCAGAATTACTCCGATCTGTCTTCACAGTTGTGGGAAGAAGATTGGTATAATCATAAACTATATCAGTAGCTTCTGACAATGGCTGTTCAAGATCATCATAGTCGATATTAGTGACCTTTTTTACAAAAGACCAATCAGACATGATCTTGTACTCAAAAGTAGAAAACGACGTAGTTGTGTAACCAATGCATGGAATTTCTTCTTGTGTTAACTGACCAATAGAGAAACCGTCGATTTGTTTTTCATAAGGGTAGGAAGTAAAATCAAAATCATTAATTGTCTCTTTTACTTTCTTATATGCTGTTCCTGATTTTCTATAGGCAACAACGCGTTGAAGCTGTCCTCTTGTCCAACTATTGATCGTTAAGTTGTCATTGTGAGAATAGTCATCAGCAGAATAATAGTAGTATTCTGTTTTACCATTCTCTCCATTTGCACCATTCAATTCTGTGATACGTGAATATCCAACTGAATAATTTGAACTTAATCCAAAGGATATCTTGCTTGTTCCATACGTTGCCCACAATATTCCCTTTAAACACTCCGGATGACCAGGAATGGCTTGCCCATTTGGAACGTAGCTGGAAACAACCTGTGCCTGATAATCTTGACTAAGATCGGCGTTTAGCTTACCTGTTGTTTTACCATTATCATCATTGTATAAATATTTCTTGATAATGGGATGAGTGTCAATATCATTTTGGTATGTAGATATTTTTGAGATTCGTAATCCACCAGCCTTTTTGTTAGTAACGGTACCGGCTGGATCAAGAGCATAAAAATAGAGCTCTACCGAAAAATTCTTGGTTGAATTTCCGCTGACTTTTAATTGATAATTACCAGGCGATAAATAAAACTCGAATACTCTGTTTACATACTGACATTCCCAACTGTTTGATGTCGGGCCAAGTAATTGAATAAAAGGACAAGTTGAAAGTAAAGCAACAGGCTTGCCTAAACCGCATTGAGAGGCATCACTCAAGCCGCAATCAGATGTTATCTTAATTGTTGCAGCTGCCCCTCTACTATCCAGACCTACAGGTACTGTGAATCCTTTGGTAAAAGGATCACTTGTACTGATTGAGATTGGGCCATATTTTTTTACTGGTGGATTTGCATAGGTAAAATCCGCCTCATTCAACTCATAGTCGAAGGTTGTAAAACCGCCAACTGGATTAGTCATTTTGGTCAGAACAAACATCCTGGTAGCATTAAGATCAGCGCTTAAATCTTGTCCGTCTGTTAAAACATATGAGTCTACCGTAGAGTTTGGAACAGATGAATAATATTCCAGGTGTCGTGGTATTTTGTTGCTTTGATTTCGACCATTATAAAAGCCCCAATGATCTTGTGACGTTCTCAAATTTGCATTATCTACTTTAGCAGCCTGAGGAGCATATTCAAATTTATATAGAGCGTTAGGATCGTCACCATAGGTATCAAGCCTTAATCTTAAAACATTACTACTGGAACCATTGCTGGAAACGACGTTAAAATAAGCATAGTTAAAATTATAACTCTTGAAGAGAGTACCATCACTATGATGAAGTTCGATAGTTTGTAATCCCGGAAAAGAAGAATCACTTCGAGCCATCTTTTGAAAAAGTACATAACCATTATTAAAATCTATTCGATCAAGAACAGGGGTTGAATACTGTACATCATACGAATGTGATTCGGTTTTGATTGTCTCATAATCAGCAAGTCCTGAAAAATAATTATTAACCTTATAGGTAATATCATCGCCTAGTAGATTTTTTGTTGTTACTATTGGATTAGCTGAGTATGTAAATGAAATGGCGCCTGTATGTTCTGCTGACTGAATATAAGACAGGTTCCAGGCTGTTGTGTAGTTTGTTGTTAAAGAAGTGTGATAGCCTGAATTTGTAACCTTACAAGTCTCTAATACATCAAATGTATATGTTGTTCCGTTTTCGGTTACAATCTTAAAGAACGACAAGTCTGGACTTCTTGTAAAAACGAAATTCCGTTTGGGCACCATATTTACATTGCCACTTCGATCAAAAACAAATTTTCCCGTATAGCCATCAAAGTTATAATAGAACAAATCCGGATGGGTATCTATCTGATTATTGGCTGCTTTCTTCATAAGCGCCGCATCACTGTACACCGCATTAGCAGTAGGTGCTCCATTGAAAAACCCATCTGTCTTTTCATCAGGCAAACCCCGGACAGTTCTCGTAATCGTCCCACCTACCTGAAGTGAAAAACCTAGACCAACCCAACTTGCCTCATCTTCGGTTCGATAACCTTGTGAAGAATAATTTAAAATAATATTATGTGACAGCTTACCGCTGTTAATCGTATAAACAGGAAGCTGTATAGGTGCCACTCCAGCAAAATTACTTACACCTCCAATTTCTCTGGCAGCATTTGCCGTATGCGAAGAGGGAGCTAATGCCGTTACCATGCTTTGGCTCACTACGTCGTATTGAACTACGACAAGAAGAAGGGACAAGAAAATTACAATTCTCATATTTATTTTATTGTTGATATTCACGACGTGAGTATTTTTTTTAGATACAGTCAATAATTTCATGAATGTTTTCCGGCAAATATTGCAAATAGTATAAATATTATGACTGGTGAAATGATAGCTAGAATGACCAGACATCCTCGCATGAAGTGCTGAGATGGCGTTTCAGATTCTTTCCATTGATTTGAAAATATCCAATACTTGCCCTTGAAGTAAAAATAGTTGATTATCAAAAATACCACTGCTATAACAATTCCGAGTATGCGACCATACTTAATATACTCGGTAGTTGCTGAGGGGGGTACGAAGAACTTCGTTAATATAATAAAAAGGTCTGCTAATAATTCAATTTGAATAATGCTGACAACTAAAACAGCCGTAAAAGCATCACGTCCGTCTCTTTTATAGTATTTTTTTGCAACTCTGTAAAAGATATAATCAAATAATTTCATCGTATTTAAGAATTACCATTCAATTTTTGCTTCAGGAATTGCTTCATCCAATCCATTTGCTATTCTATCAGTAATACCTGTTCCTGTTGCGTATTGAACCGTAATATCAGCCAATCCATAAACAATTCCGAACACAGGACAGGCAACAGAAACATAAGCTAAAGCCAATTTAGCTCCGTCCCCAACTGTTACTTTGCGATCTATTGCGCCTTCTGCAATGACAGCCGCAATACCTAGATATCCCACAAATTGCCCAGCACTTCTAACTGATCTAGAAGCAATAGCAACTCCTCTTAATTTTGCGAAACTACTAACATATCGGGCTTCGGTCTTTATTGCTAGTCTTCCCGCATCCGCGACTAGTCCTAATCCATTTAAGGCGCCAGAAACTTCCCTTTCGTTTGATTCCGGTCCATGCAAAAAACCATCCAAAAACTTATCCCAACCACCGGTTCCTCCTTCGCCTAGAAACGCCTTTGGTATAACATGTATCACATAGGCGGCTGAAATATCATCAAGTTCAAAAGCTTCACCTTTGTCATTATGATAAAAACCACCTGTGATAACATAAAGATTATTATCATCGCCAACCTCAACTTTTGTTATTGGAGCACCTACCATTTGACCACTTTGATTCACAGTCCAATAAGAGTTTTCTCCTTCAGGTGTATTTTTCCAAGCATATAGAATCATCTCCCATAGCTCTTGATTAAAGCCGGGATTACTAGGTGTACCCTCCGCACCGGTAGGGTCATTCCAAAACAACGGATTATTAAAGGCGAATTGATATGGATTCAAGTTGTGGTAGTTAGCAGCCAACGGATCAACACTGGCAAAGCGCGCTGTAGAAGGATCATATTGCCTGAAAAATGTTTCAGTAAGTCCCGTTGTAAAATTCAACTCACTACCACCGTTGTTTAATAGCTTATTACCAATGCTGTTATCTCTACCCCAAGTCACTGATTGAAGGCCAAACGGATAATAATCATTTGTTTGTACTACTTGAAGTGTAGAGTTGCTTCTGTTATGAATTATTGAGAAGTCATCAAAATAAACACTTGAGGCAACACTTACATTACTTTCGTTTGCCACATAGGTGTACAGGTAGCCATCAGTTGGCATAGTTACATCAAGGTATAATCGTTCATGCCCAATTGCTGCCGCTGTTGTTATTGCTTGATACCCGAATTGTTTATACACATAATTATTATCAAACAAAATATAAAACAGATAGGCCTTCGCTACTGTATTTGTTCTGGTAATACCTGACGCCACTGTAGGCACATTGTTCGTTAATGCTTGAAAAGCGGATGCAGTTTCACCACTGTTAACTAAACCATAAGCTCCTGTTACAGCACTTGCCAATGTTGTAATGACAGCTGTATTGCTACCAACATTTGTATTGTATCGGGCATAAACTTCCAGTTGCAACCGATCTCCTGAACTTACCTGGAGCATTTTTGCAGGACCAATTGCTTTCGGTGTACTTCCGGAAAGAATAATATTTCCATTTGTTTCTGCACTACTTACCGGGGCAACAATATCTTGCGATGCCAGTGTATGATTATATAACGAAACGCGTGTTGCAGCTACATTCTTGAATTGATTTTCTTCACTTGTAGCTTTTACAGTTTCCATAGTGGCCCTATAAGTATCTACTTGTTTCTTATATCCATATACAACTCTTGTATTGCCTAAGTGATCTTTATGAAAATACTCATATTCCCAATTGCCATTATTTTTAACTACTCTTCCTTCAAGTGTTGATACTAATTGAAGTTGACTATTTTCGTAAACAATATCGCCTACATAATCTGTTCTAGAAACTTCCGTTCCATTCAGGTAAATTATCTTTCTCAGTTTAATACCAGCTGCATTATACATGTATGTTACCTTCGAGGTACCTTTTCTAATTTCGGTTGGTAGACCCAATGAATTATACAGAATACCATTAGGATCACTTTGCGAACTACCTACGAGTCCCTTGTTCTGATCAACTGTCATGTTTCCATTGTAATCGTATGTATACTCTCCGGTAGTAACACCCTGCATAGCTTCAGAAAATCCATAAGGTTTATAAGAAGAAGCCGCGTTGTCAGAAATGGCATCCAGTTGGTTGCCCTTATAATAATAGGCCATATCATCAACCACCACGTTGTTCGTACTGTTATAAAATGAACTCCGTTTTAAAGTTCTGATGTTACCATTCTTATCATAGGTGAGATTTTCATTGTATAAATCTATGTTTCCCGTCCAGCTTGAACCAACCTTCGTAGCGTAGTTGGTACCAGTAAGGCGGTTGAGATTATCGTATTTAAAACCGTAAACCTTTTCATCTGTAGCACTTACAAGGTTTGAAGTTTTCCACTGCATAGCTGAAACATTACCATCGTATTTAGCCGTAGTGTTTGTGCCATTTAATGCTATAGTGTTTTCATATTTCAATTCCATGCCAAATAAATCATTGGCATCGTCATTAGAAATATTATCATTGGTTAGAGAGCTATTGTTAATACTTGTTAACCACCCTCTGATGTTATAGCGGTAATCGTTGGATTGAAGAAAACTTGTTCCGTTGTCAGATGAATGAATATTCTTTTCATAAAGCTGTCCCAACTCATTATAATTGTTTGAAGCTAATAAAACCTTTGTCGCTGGATTGTTATCCATCGTTTGCCAAACACCGGTAACTCGGCCGCCCTGATCATATTTAACTTCTGTTAAACTCGTTAGAATTGCTCCATGATTTACCTGCTTCTTTGTGACCCAATTTGTAAGTCCGTAATATTCTTTTGTTGTAATATTTTTACTACCCAAATGATCATCAGATATAACTTGCAATGACCTGTAATGATCATCAAAGTAAGCTGCAGTAACAAGCCATGAGGTGCCTCCCAATATTCTGGTTTTTGTTCCTGTAACTTTTGTTTTTATTTCACTCAAAGCATTCACAATGAAGCCTGTCACGGCCTGTACATCATAGGCAGTCCCAATACCTAGATTGTTTTTGAAAGAATAATCATCATAGTAAATTATATTGTTTATATCATTTATAGAGACTGCAGTGGGGAAGGTTAAATTAAAAGTATAACCAATACTATTTCCGCTTGCAGTAGTTTCATAGCGATTAACAACTGCATTTACCGCAATCACCATATTATCCCGGGTGTTTGTACTCGCGTACTCACCTTGAATAATGGGTCGATTAAGAGCATCGTATTTTACAAAACTCCATTTTTTAGTTGCAGCATTTCTCTGATTTCCATCTTGTGAGAGTATAACCCGGTTCCATTGATCATATACTAATTCGAGAGGCTGAGCACCTGGATCATGCTTGTATATAACTCGACCTTTTTCGTCATAACGATACTCAAAGGCCAACGAGTCGAGCATATTCTTTTGAAGTTGTTGCGTGGATAATCCCGCGTAAACTGCATTTCTGGCAATGAATTTAGGTTGAAGGATAAACCGTAGTCGCTCCAAATCATCATATAGATAATAGGTTAATGTCCAGTCATCATCTACAAATGTTCTCGGAGCTCCGGTACCTGTATTTGTATCTACATACTGCACCTTTTTAAGAATCAGTTTTCCTTGCTTATCATAATACTCACGTGATTGCCTGTTCTCTTCGTCTTTTATAATTTTAACCATTAATGTATTGGACGCATAGTTCGCAGCAGATGAAATCAGGTATTCCGTTTTTCCATTTAATGTTACAGGCGAAAGTGTCCAGATCTTAATTTGTTCCTGGCCTGCGGAAGTACTTCCATCAACATTTGTAAGGCGAATTGATTTTACAGCTTTACCATTGTCAGGGGTAGCAACATTAGGTTGCCATGCCGTTCCTGGAGCACCAACCTGCAACGGTCGGTTTAATGGTGATGAATCAAAAACAATAGTGGCATAAGGGTCAGCATCTGTTTTTACTTTTCCATTATAAGCACCATTTGTTGTCGGGTTATAAAAAACGGATTGGTCGTAAACAGCATTTGTTCTATAAGTACCGTCACCTGTTGATGATGCATAAGGCAGATATTGCTTTGCTTCTCTACCAAACTCATCGTACGCAATGGGTTGAATAATATCATTTTTAAGCGGAGAGCCTTGTGTAGTAACACGTTGGCTTGGTCGCCCCAAGCCATCAGAGTACACAATTAACTGACTTACCTGATCTACGGGCAGATTGTCCATGCCAGATGCATCCGTAATATTATCTACCAGTGCTACATTGCTGGTTACATAATTTTGATTAACCGTACCGAGATTTGCTTTGATTAGATATGATACAGTGGTACTTGCTCCCTGCTTTGTAACAAGAACAGAATAAGTATCAGGAAGCACGGCGTTGAATGTCCTTGCTGTACCCAACGTTGTTAAAGCAGAATTTTTCCACGTATATGAATCATATCCCGCTCCGGCATCAAGTGTAACTGGTACTCCTTTGACAACAAAATTCTGTGGAGCCGTTATAATCGGTGTAGGATAAACTGTAGCCGTTACAGAAGATGGAGTACCTGAGCATCCGTTAGCTGTTGGCGTAATGGTATAGGTTGCTGTACCATTCGCCTGAGCTGTTGTTGTTAACGTCTGGGTTATGGTAGCTCCACTACCACTCAAGCCACCACTTATTCCAGTCTGAGCTACTGTCCAGTTAAATACCGTTCCGCTCACGTTATTAGGATTTGTAACAGCAATGGATGTTGTCTGACCCGAAAAGATGGCCTGATTTGTAGCCGAAGCATTAGGTATAACATGAACGGTTGCTGTTACTGGCATGGCGTATGATTCACATGTTGTAGTAGCATTATAGGCACGCGCGTAGTAGGTTGTGGTGGCAGACAAAGGCGGTGTTGAAAAACTTGCACCAGAACCTAGCAGGGGCGTGCCCGGAGTTGTATACCAGCTTGCCCCATACCAACGCAAGGTATTACCATTTCCAGCAACACCGGTGAGGGTGGCACTACCCGTACCGTTGACGCAAATAGAGCTGCCCGTTAAAGATGTGGGCGCAGGCGTTATTGTCTTAAAAGTGACTGTCAAAGCTTTACGATTAGTACTTTCACAACCAGATGTAGTATTAAAACTGCTGGCATAAAATGTCGTGCTGCCCGCAAAATCCCCATCGACATCGGAGTATGATACGCTAGCTCCTTGTGCAATGGGAGTTCCTCCGGTGGCTGCAGTATACCAGTTCAGCGTATTGCCATTGGCCCCCACCGTGCCCGCCAACGTAAACGTGCTTAATATACAGGCAGTAATATTGGTTACTGATGGGGGTATTGAAGGCGATGGATTTACGGCAACCGCAGGTGTGGCAACCGCGGGGCTCCAACTGTCAATACAAGTTGACCTAGCTCTTAGATAATAAGTACCCGAGGTTGAAACTGTATAGGATGTAGTTGAATTTGTTGTTGCTGTACCTGTACTCGTGGTCTGCCAAAACCACGTATAACCTGCAGGCGGCGTACCGGTATATGAAATCGTTCTTGATGGGCCACAAACAGGTGTGCTTACACTAAACGTTGCTGTGGGTGTAACCGGATTCATATAGGCGCACGTTCCCGTGACGGTTACAGCTAGTGTCTGACCATCCTGATTAAATTTCAGAGAACCTGCCCCCACAAAATTCCAGGTAATGGTGACATTATAATTCGTTCCGCTACGACTCGATGCCGTAACGGTTCCCCCTACAACTGTAAAGTTAAAAGGTGAATAAACGATGTCTTCATAAACAAGATAGGAGGCAGACTGTCCCAATGTTACAGAAGTTGGCCCAGTAATCTGGGCATTTACTGTGTAGGCAGAAAGAAAAAGTATTGTTATAAAAATGAACCTCTGCATCTGTTATAGGATTTCAAAATTAGAAATGGTATAAATGTTATAATCAGTTATTGTAGATAAAGCGTCAGGGGCAAAACACCATACCTCGCCATGGCCTCAGCTTCCGGTGTGTGCAATAATATCCGATCTCGGTCGTACCGGGTCAAGTTAGTCGTGTTGGATGTTGGTGTAAAGTCTTCTCCAAAAGCATGAAACGTTAATAAGCTCAAAAAACTAATCAGGAATTTATTCATGGGAATGGTCTTGTATTTTGATGTTTTATATAATTCTAAACTGAAATAAAGTCACACACAATATTTCAATGCTTTAAAAAAGCAATATGACTTCACTCCAATTATTATGGTTTGAATTTTTAAATTCGTACAATCTTGGGAAGGTTCTAATCTGTAGTAGATAGGGTTCTTTTTTTATTGAACACAAAACTAAAATTAGTTACCCGAATAAAAAATGACTGGGTTAGTATTTTTTAATCTTATTCATTGTATGTGGTAATATCCTTTTGTTATAAAAATGTCAAAATAAGAGATTTCCAAGGTTTGCAGTTGACATTGTTAATACATTATATGCTTGATTAAAGTATTTTCTTAAGCATAAAAAAGCCTATAGATGATTTCTATAGGCTTTTAATAAAAATATCTAATCTATTATTACTTCTTCACTCCGGCGTTGAAGTTCATAATATCTGAATGCAATTTAAGACTCTTAATAAGGTCAACTCTGCTCTTGATTGTTTGTGTATTTGTAGAGACACGGCTGGTTCCTGATGCAACAACTATATCATCAATACCGGTATAGTTAAACTTATTTTTGGTCATCGATTGAACTATTGCCGGATTCTCCGCTCCGTCTGCATCATATGCATTTATATTTTCTGATGTGTAGTCCGCAGAAAAAGATAGCGGGGTACTTTGATTATTTAATGTTCCGCCAAGGTTAAATATTTCCGAAGTAATCGTCACATCATTTGACGTGCCACTGTAGTATGTATAGCTAAGTCCATAAGTACCATTTCCAAAACCAGCCGGTATAGTAGCTACCTCATAGGGACTAGTACTTTGACTTGCAGAGCCGTTTATTATTTTGCTATTATTCCAGATAAACAAATCCATATCAACAGTACCTGCATCATTGACAGTCCATCCTAACTGAACAACAGCGTCGTCTTCATGAATATTCAATGTATAGGTATTGTTGTCGCCTATTTTGGCTGAGCCGGAAACTACTGATTCAAGTTTGAGGATAACAGTTTCAAAAGCATCCAGATTATCATCTATATTATCAGTCTCCAATTCAAAATCTTCAAAAACAGTAATTGTGATTGTTGCTTTTGTGTCTCCTTTATTGATAATCACATATTGATCGTCACCATTAATGGCAAAGTCACCATAAGTAGATGCAGAAGTTTCTGTTGCCGTACCACTGATAGAATATTTTATTACTGATGTTTCTGCTGCCGCCCTATCCAGCGAAATTGAAACATCATAGTTTACTCCTGTGGCACCTGTATTACCAGAATAGTTTTCCCACAATAGTGGATTGAATGAAGTCACAGTTCCATCAGACTCCTTAACATCACTTGAAGCGCTTTCAAATGAAACACCTACTTTAGGCGTTGAGTCGCTTCCCCCACACGAACTTAATAAGGCCAATCCGGCCAACATTACTATTGCACTAATACGTTGTGTTTTCATAGTTTATAATAGCGTTACATTTTCCCGTTTCTAAAGCTAGCACAAGAGATGTTTAATACCAATCCTTTTATTATTGAATTTCAGGGCAAACCGAAAAAAAAACGGCTAATTCCTCAATTGTTGGGGCTAATAATATTCACTAGAGCACCTAGAAAACGGGGCTATTGATGGATTTTTATCCAAACAAATCAGAACTCAAATATCGATCTCCCCTATCACAGACGATAAATACAATTACACCAGAATCAATTTCGCTGGCTATTTTCAATGCAGCGTGCAATGCTCCGCCACTGCTCATGCCCGATAAAACTCCTTCTTCACGGGCAAGTCTGCGAGTCATAGCTGTGGCATCGGCTTCACTAACATCAACTACTCTGTCTACACGCTGGGGTTCAAATATCTTAGGGAGAAACTCGGGTGACCATCGGCGAATGCCTGGTATGCATGAGCCATCCGTTGGCTGTGTGCCCACAATCTGGATGTTTTTATTTTTCTCTTTTAAGAAACGCGAAACCCCCATGATAGTACCTGTTGTACCCATGGCAGAAACAAAATGAGTTATCTTACCATCAGTGTCGCGCCAGATCTCCGGACCTGTTGTATTATAGTGTGCTCTGTAATTATCTGGATTACCAAACTGATTCAATATATAGTAGCCTTCATTTGTCGCCATCGATTCAGCAAGCTCTCTGGAGTATTCAATGGTTCTGGCCGAAGGTGTGAGAATAACTTTTGCGCCGTAAGCCTCCATGGTAACAACACGTTCGCGTGTTGAGTTGTCTGGCATAATCAGGGTAATGTCGAGACCAAGTATGCGGGCAATCATAGCCAACGCAATGCCTGTATTACCGCTCGTTGCTTCTATTAGTTTATCACCCGGTTTTACATCACCACGATCAAGAGCGCCTTTTATCATTCCATAGGCTGCTCTGTCTTTTACACTTCCACCAGGGTTGTTACCTTCCAGCTTTCCATATAGAGTAACGCCTTTCTTTACCGGAATGCGTTGAAGTTCAACCAACGGTGTATTGCCAATTAATTCAGCAAGTTTCATTCGTACTATATTTTCAATACTATAACTATAATTTTAATCAAGAGGCTCTCACCCCTGATCCGATTTAAAGATAACTAAATCAGTTTCATCTGTATCGCCATTATACATTTTCGCCTGATAATAAAGTTTTGAGTTTGCCGGAACACTTCGCGTGAGCCACACATTTCCTCCAATTACGCTATGATGACCAATAACTGTCTCTCCCCCAAGAATGGTTGCTCCTGCATATACCACAACATGATCTTCCAATGTAGGGTGACGTTTTATCAAGGCATCTTCTTTATTGACACTCAATGCGCCTAATGTTACACCCTGATATAATTTTACATAATTACCAATAACTGAGGTCTCTCCTATCACTAATCCCGTTCCATGGTCGATACAAAAATAATCGCCAATAGCGGCACCCGGATGTATATCGATACCCGTCTTGCTATGTGCATGTTCTGTTATAACACGGGGAACTTCCTGAACGCCTAAAAGATGCAGCGCGTGAGCAATCCGGTATGCTGCAATGGCATAAAATCCCGGATAGGTGCGAATGATTTCATTTTTACTTTTTGCAGCAGGATCACCCATAAACATGGCTTCCACATCCTGTTGCAGCTTATTATATACAAATGGAAGTGCATCGAAGAAAGCATCTGTTACTTCCTGTGGAGAACACTTGGTTTTGCCCTGACTGTATTGCACAATATGTTTTAAGTCTTCCCTCAGCTTTAGAAAATGATCTTCAAACTCTTCTTTGGAAGAAAAGGAAAGCGGTGTAAAATCAGCAAATAAAACACCCAGCAGATCAGTAAAGAAATGTGAAACCTCCTGAGGTGAAGGACACATCGGGCACTCCTGATGCGAGCTGAAAATGCGATCTAAAAATTTTTGATCCATAGATGTGGTGGCAACGGTGGATAATCTGATTTAACCTTTAAACCTAGCGGTTAGAATTAAGTTCACCAAATATTGGCTTTCAAAGAAACTTTTCCATGCAAATACTGGATGCGTTGTTAACGTAAGGACCATAGTTTTCGATCACTTTATAACCAGATTTTGTATAAGCGGCAACAGCCTCAGGTTGCTTAACACCTGTTTCTAATATGATTCTTTCAACGTTTTCTTCAAGTGCCCAAGCCTCCAGTGCATTCAAAATTTTCTTTGCAAAGCCTTGATTTCGCATCTCTGGCTTTGTAAACATCCGTTTTATTTCAATGCAATTTTCGGCTGCAGGTCTGAAACAACCACAGGCAACAGGCTGATTTTGATGATAAGCTACAATAACTTTTGCTGAAAGATCGATGTGATTATGCCCCTGAAAAAATTCCTGCTCATCTCCATATAACATCGAAAGTTCCTGATCCAGAGCATGGACTAAGTATTGAAAATCAGGATCGGAAGCAGTGGTTCTATTTAACTGAAGCATGTGAACAAACTGGATTAAGCTCAGGAATAAGCCGTTTCATTAATTTATGCAATCGATTAAACAATCCTCATTTGCATATTACTACAAAAAAACATTTTCAAGGCATTTTTATAACTATTAATTAATTAACTTTTAGTAGAGGTTCACACAATATTGGTTGTCATTTAAAAAGCTCATATTGCATGTATGGAAACTAACGCTCAACTAGATACTCAATGGACCGACGAGAAAATTTTAGATCTTATCTGTAAGCTTCGAAACGATTTGATCAAGGATTTTCTGGATGAACGTTATCTGAAAGAATACGTGGCAACAAACTTCAACATCCGTGAACTGTCAAATATTAAAATTGAATTCATGAAGAAATCTTTGAAGGAATTGCTGATCGCTCCTATTGACATCATACATTACGAACCCATCATTCAACAAATTAAATCAACGGAGTCGGCTTCACTTACAGAAGGAAATGAACTTTTATTCTACAAAGAACTTGAAGGACTATTTAAAAAATATGTTTATTGATTAAGATTAATAAAAAAATAAAGGCTGTCAGTTTTAAAATTGACAGCCTTTATTTTTTATGGACTAACCTTTAGCTCCTTGTTATATACACCTTCCCCGAAGATTTTTTGCCCTGCTCTACAATGTGGTAGATATAGAGACCCGATCTGCTGAATACCGACGTATACAAATCTTTATTCCAAAGACCTTCAAAAATTTTCTCACCCTGCTCATTATAAACAGCTACGTGAGCTACTGTTTCCAATGTTTCCAGGTTAAATCCTGTTGATTCAACGGCAGCAGATTGATCACTGCTCTCAACTGTTGATGCAACATCAGAAGTTGAAGTTCTGGCAGCGACTGTTGCAGGAAGTACAGTAATTGTATCATAGTCAACACTCTGAACGCCTACATTATCCGTAACTGTCAACTTGAAAATATAAGTTCCTTCAAGCAATTTTGTGACTAAAACAGAAGGAGTAGTTTTATTTGTTAAGGTAACAGTAGGGCCTGAATACTTTGACCATAGGTATGTACTTACCGTACCATCAGAATCACTTGCTGTGCCCGTTAATGTAATTGAATTGGTTGGAAGTGTTACGGTATAATTAATACCTGCATCTACTACAGCAGGAGCATCAACAAGAACACTTACAGCATCAGTACTGGTAGCGCCATTATTATCTGTAACTGTTAATTGAAATGCATAGGTTCCTGAAACAAGATTTGAAATTTTTGGTCTTGAGACAGATGTACTTGATATCGTACAAGAGACACCTGCAGTTTGTATCCAGCTGTATTTTGTAATAGTACCATCGGCATCAGAAGCAGCTCCAAATAAAGTGCCTGAGTTGTTAGGTAAAAGAATGGTTTTATCAGGACCAGCATCTGCTACTGGAGGAATGTTGGCAGTTGAATTCACCGTAACGGTCATGTCATCAGATGAAGCAGCACCTTTATTATCAGTTACTGTAAGACGGAAAACATAACTACCGGTAGCCAGCGAAGTAGCTGATAAATTAGTTGTTGTTGTTCCACTTAACGTAGCCGAAGTACTACCAGAAACTTCTGTCCACTGATAAGTAGCTATTGTTCCGTCTGTATCCGTTCCGCTACCAACAACCGTTACAGCATTCGTAGGAAGAGCAATTACCATGTCAGAACCAGCAACAGCAACCGGTGCTTTATTAGCTACAGTCTGAACAGTAACTTTAACATAATCTGTATCCGTATCACCGGCATCGTCAGTTACTTTTAATTGATAAACATATTCACCAAGAACCATATTCGATACTGTTAAAGTAGACGTTGAAGGATTTGTTAATGTTGAAGTTGAAGGGCCAGATATCTGACACCATGTATATGATACAATTGTTCCATTTGCATCTGAACCAGATCCGCTGATAGCAGTGGTGTTATCCGATAGCGCTCTTACTAAATCTGATCCCGCATTGGCAACAGGCCTTACGTTTGTTCCATTGATTGTGTTTTTATATGACAGCATCCACTCATAAACATTTGGATTATGAAGAGTATGATCATTTCTATAAGCATTGTCCCAGCAATTATGACCAACACCAGGATAGATTGTAACTTTAGCTAAGGGGCTTGGTGCAGGAGTACATGCATTGATAGCATCAATCTGAGATGTAGTTCTCAAGTAAGGAACTGTTGTATCAGCATCGCCATGAAATGCCCACACTGGTAAATTTTCTCCAGCGATGTTACACGCTTTTGCATGATTGTTTCTACTTCCACATACAGGAGCGATAGCTGCAAAGGTCTGAGGAAAATCCTGAGCTGTAGACCATGTTCCACCTCCACCCAGGCTAAGACCTGTTAAGTAGATGCGGCTTTCATCAATACGTAAATATGTTTTACAATAATTGATTACTTCATTTACATAAGCTACTGGCCAGTCTGTATAGTTAGATTTTAATTGAGGTGAAATCAAAATAAATGGAAACTGGGTGCCATTGTTAACCAACTTTGGAGGACCATTTTTACTCACCAGTCCTATTGAAGCTTGAATAACAGCAGGATCTTTTGAGACCGCACCAACCTCACCTAAACCATGCAAGAAAAATACTACGGGATACTTGTCAGAATTAGTAGCATAGTCTTGCGGCAAGTATTCAAGATACCCAATAACTCCTGGTAGTGTTGTATGAAATGTCTGCTGTGCATGAGCTGACGATACAAACAAAATCAGTGTAATTAAAATGGCGTAAATCAAATGCAACTTTTTCATAGTTAATGTCATTTTAGTTGAGGAGTCTTTTTAAGAATTTGTTCTTGTTATTTCGAAAGCAAAGGTGGGGCGTATGAGAAAATTATTCCTCGCGTTATGCAGCGATTGATCTCTTAGGTAAGAAATGTGTTTTCTGAACAAGAACAGAGCAAGAAAAAAGACTACGATCAGAGGTAACCTATTGAAATGTTTTTTTTATCTATGATGTAAGAAATTTGAATTTTTGTCTTGACTTTAGTTTAGCTTACAGATGAATGAACATGAATTACCGGTGCGTGGAAAATAGTACAGATAAAATTCATGCCTACAGCTGATATCCAAATAGGAGCATACCCATTTCTACAACACGCAATAACATTTTATGAATGGAGCAGGCAGACTGCATTATTTTTAGGCATAAACCGGGCTTAATCGCACATCAGTAAATTTCTTTTTGCTGTGTAATTTTTAGAATCAGAATTGTACATTTTGACACTTCTCAAAACGTGAACCCTTTAAAAACACACAAGGCTTAATACTCCTGAGGGGAAATCCTTAAATAAAAAAGGCAGGTTTCCCTGCCTTTTGTCATTATATAATCTGAATATTTCTATCTTCTACTCGCCATCGGTAACATAGATTTTACCCGTTTTTCTTCCCTTGAAGGTTATAAGATGAAAGATGTAAAGACCTCGCCGATTGAAGATCTCGGGATATAGATCAGGCGACCATGGGCCTTCATGGATCTTCTGGCCCAGATCGTTATAAACGATAATTTTACTATTAACAAGTTCAGGGTTGTCTCGATCTGTCAGGATAAACTTACTTTCATCCGAAACTTTAACTTCATTTGAAACTTCAGCCGTTGTACTGTCTCTTCCACTGATGAGAGGTAATACGATAACAGTCGTATAATCAGAAGTTGAAACACCATCATCATCTTTTACTGTCAACCTGAAAACATAAGTACCAGCTTCAAGCTTAGAAACTGAAACAGTCGGTGTGTTCTTATCTGTTAGTACTGCTGTAGGTCCTGAGTATTTGGCCCAGACGTAGGAAGCAATGCTACCATCTGAGTCAGTTGCTGAACCTTTTAGCTTAAGAGGATTTGATGAAAGCTGGAGACTAACATCGGAACCTGCATTGGCTACCGGGGGGAAATCTGCTGTAATTGTTATGTCATCAGAAGAGCTAACACCATTATTATCATAAGAAGTCAATCTGAAAACATACGTACCGGAAGTGAGACCACTTATTTTCGGTCTTGATATAGAGCTGCTGGACAATGTGCAAGACGCACCAGAAACCTTCACCCATTTATATGAAATTATTTTACCATCTGGATCATACGCAGATCCGAAAAGAGTATTCGATGCTGATGGAAGTTTTATAATCCGATCCGGGCCAGCTGAAGTAACTGGAGGCATGTTTGTATTTGTCGGAGGAGCAGCAATTGTGATTTTGACATAGTCACAATCAGAATCACCTAAATTGTCTGTTACATCCAATTGAAATACATAAACTCCCTCTACCAAACCTGAAACCTGAAGTGATGAAGATGTTGTAGCAGTACTTGCAAAAACGGTTTGAGAAGGCCCGCTCAATTGTTTCCAGTTCACTGAGGTTATCTTTCCATCGCTATCAGTAGAACTACTCGTAAGCGTTACGCTATTAACAGGCAGTGCTTTAACAATATCAAGTCCCGCATTGGCAACTGGAATTTTATTGGTACCATTTATAGTGTTGGTATATGACAGCATCCATTCATAAACATTTGGATTATGAAGAGTATGATCATTTCGATAAGCATTGTCCCAGGCATCATGACCAACACCCGGGTAGATTGTAATTTTGGCTAACGGATTAGGTAATGGTAAACATTTATTAATCGCTGCTACCATATTTACTGTACGAGACAGAGGCACTGTATTATCAGCATCACCATGGAATGCCCACACAGGAAGGTCTTCAGCTGATAACAAACAAGCTTTTGAAGGTGAGTTTCTACTTCCACAAA
>DATJHZ010000438.1:0-40308 GCA_035493595.1 Cyclobacteriaceae bacterium
ATGGACTCCCCACATCATTGGAGAACTCAACGGACAATATGTGAAGCTTTGCAAGCTTAAAGATGACTTTGTGTGGCATAGTCACGAAAATGAGGACGAACTTTTTATGGTATTTAAGGGAACACTTTTAATGGACTTCAGGGATGGCAGAACAGTTGAAGTCAAAGAAGGTGAAATTCTAATTGTTCCCAAAGGTGTTGAACACAGACCTCATACCAACGGAGAAATTGTATTTAACCTGCTTTTCGAACCAAAGGCAACTTTGCATACAGGTAATGTTGAAAGTGAAATGACTGTTAAAGAATTAGGATGGATATAATAATGAGTAAAGAAAAAATTCTACCAGCAACAGATGAGGACATTTCTCAAATAAACAACTTAATAAATAGTGCCTACAGGGGCGAAACTTCTAAGAAAGGCTGGACAAATGAAATCGGCATTATTGAAGGAGATCGCATGAACGAAGCCGAAGTTCGCAGAATGTTTGAAAGTCCTAAGGGTACGCTGTTAAAATACATCAGCGATGAAAATACAATCATCGGTTGTTGTTATTTAGAAATTCAAGATAGAGAACTTTATCTGGGTATCTTAACAGTTTCGCCAGAGATTCAGGCACAAGGCATTGGAAAAAGAATGCTCAACTTCGCGAATGAATATGCAGAAGAGCATGGATGTTCAGCAATTGTGATAACCGTAGTTTCTGGCAGAGTTGAACTCATAAATTGGTATATCCGTCACGATTATCAACTTACAGGAAAAAGTAAACCATTTCCTAATGGTTTTGGCAAGCTTTTAAAGGAAATTGAATTGATTGAATTGAAGAAATATTTTTAGTTATAGACTAATTCCTGAATTCACCTGACATAGGGTTGTCACAAAGTCATTTTACTTTTATTAAAATAACTTAAACAAAAGTAAAAATGACAACATCACATTTACTCCGAGGATTAGCCACAATCAGCTTCTACGCAACTGATCACGCCGCAGCAAAGAAATGGTATAGTGAATTACTAGGCATGGAACCTTACTTCAATGTTCCCGGGTATTCTGAGTTTCGTGTTGGCGATTATCAACATGAACTTGGAATAATTGACAGTGCGTTTGCTCCCGGTGGAGCAATAAAACCTCCTGCTGGTGCAATAGCATATTGGCACGTTGACGACGTGAAGACAACACTTGACAAGCTGATCTCCATGGGAGCGACATTATACCAACCCATTACGGACCATAGCGGAGGAAAAGGAAATTTCGTTACGGCATCAGTGGTTGATCCCTTCGGAAATGTATTGGGCATTATGATCAACAAACATTTTCTTGATGTGTTAAGTCAAAAGAACTCTTAAGTGTTATGGAAACAAAAGATGGAAGACAAGCTGTTTACGCCATAACCAGAAAAGAATGGCGAAAGTGGTTGAAACAAAATAGTCAATCAGAGAAATCTGTTTGGTTGATTTTATATCATAAGAAAAGTGAAGTGCCGTGCGTCAATATCAACGATGCTACAGAGGAAGCTCTTTGTTTTGATTGGATCGATAGCCTGGCTAAAAAGCGAGACTTAGAGAGCTTCTATCTTACTTTTACACCTCGTAATCCTAAAAGCAAATGGAGTAAGCCCAATAGAGAACGAGTTGAAAGGTTGATGGCAACCGGGTTATGACTAAACACGGACAAAGGCTTATTGACATTGCTAAAGACACAGGAAAATGGGACGTTATTTAATAATGAAATTTTCTTCCATTTTATCATAAAGGATGATATGCATTTATAAGGGTTGATTTATCTTGTGAAATAGAAATTGAACCGTAAAATAGATCAAATCATCATGCAATTTGACTTAAATAAATCGCTTGAAATACTTGAGCGTACTCCGTTTGTTCTTGAAGCAATGCTGAACGGACTTTCTGAAGAATGGATCAGAAACAATGAAGGGCATGAAACATGGAGTCCCTATGACGTCGTCGGGCATCTTATTTACGGTGAGAAAACAGACTGGATACCAAGAATGGAAATCATTCTTTCTCAAAAAGGCGATCGTGCATTTGTACCTTTTGATCGCTTTGCTCAATTCACAGAGAGCGCAAATAAAACACTGACACAGCTTTTAGAAGAGTTCAAAACACTTAGAAAACAAAATATTGAACGGCTCCGCTCCAAAGACTTAACGCAAAATGATTTTGTGTTAACAGGAATACATCCCGCATTTGGAGAGGTAACACTAGCGCAGCTGCTTTCTACCTGGGTGGTTCATGATCTCAATCACATCTCACAAATTTCAAGAGTGATGGCAAAGCAGTATAAGGCAGAAGTGGGGCCATGGTATGAATACTTGGGGATTCTTAAGAAGTAGATTAGTGGACAACGCTAAAGTATTATTAATGGTGAAATTAAATGTATACCAATTTTAATATGACATTTCATTATAAGCTCAAATATTATAAAAATGAAGAAGGAGAGTTTACAGAAACGTTGCCCTGTGACAGGGAATATATACATAGTTTACTTTCCTCTTATTGGGGAGAGACATTACCAAATGGTCTAGAGTTAATTGTTGTTACAAATTCTATTGGGCAATCAATTATTCTGGAACATTCTGGAAAGGATGTTTTTGAAGTATACTTTCTGCCATTGAATAAATCATTCCTCTTTCATAAAAAAAGCAGAATCGACCTCATTGAGAAATCACTTGATCTTTTTCTCGACAATCGCATTGAAATATTGGAGGAGAGTTTAAATAAAACAAAGAAAGAGAATGGTTTCATAAGAAGTGATTTTATTTATAAAGACTTTAGTTATACAGTAACACCAAAGAGGAAATGGAATGCATTATATCCAACCGTTTTGACCGGATTACCATTGGGTTTACTTTACATAGTTGCCACTATAATAACACTTGATAAATTACCGAACAGTGCACTGTTTTTTGTAATCAATGTATTTGCGTTAGCAATGGGTTTTTTACTTTGGCTTCCTGGGTTAATACTCCACCGGCAATACGTAAGAGATAATATGAACTTTATAATCACAATTACAAGAGGTGAAAATGCCATAAGGTTTGATAATGGTGAAATTATTAAAGATCTACTGAAATCAGACATTATTTGTATCAGAAAAGTTGAAAACCCATGGTATAAAATGCCGTGGTCAGATTATGGTTATACTGAGATACAATTTAAGTCAGGTGAATTTTTAAACTTAACTAACTTGATAATAGATCAGCTTTTGATTTTTGACAAGTTTGATTCAAAAGAAACAGAAATCACTTTAAAGAAAAGCCTTATTCCAATGATAACGAACCCTACTTGCCTTAAATAGTTTTCTTTTTTGTAAGAAACTCTTCCTTCGTACTAATAGGGAAAACAATTAGTATCGTGACTGACAATGAACAGAACATTATTTTTGAAAAGTGGCTCAGTCAGCATAAAGGGCTAGTCTTTAAAATAATCCGGGCATATGCTTTTACTGCTATGGACCAGGATGATCTTTTTCAGGAGATCACTATCCAGGTATGGCATTCTATTCCATCCTTCAGACAAGAGTCAGCTGTTACTACGTGGATCTATCGCGTTGCCCTGAACACGGCTATTAAATGGATTGGAAAAGAACGAAAGCATAATCAACCTGAGGCACTGGATGCTGCGCAACATTTCTTACGGGAAGGTAAGGAGCAAATTGATGAGAGACTCTCATGGCTTTATGAAGAGATTCACAAAATGGATGAAATCGATCGCTCCATTACCTTATTGCTTCTCGATGGTTTCAGCTATAAAGAAATGGCTTCCATGCTCGGGATCACAGAATCGAATGTTGGTGTGAAGATCAACCGCATTAAAAAACAGCTTATCTCCAAATCAAAAAAATATGATTACCATGGAATTTGAAGAACTGCAACAAATTTGGGATTCACAAAATAATCAACCTCTCTACGTTATAAACGAAAAGGCATTGCATAACCGAATTCTGTCAAAGAAGAAACAGATACATCACATTGCTAATATCAGTGAGTTATTGTCGGTGATTGTAAATATTGTTGCCGGTGGTTTCATTCTCGGCATGAACCTGTACAATCAAAAAGTAAATATATCAATGTACATCTTATCAGCCTGGATGTTTGGAAGCGCTTTCTATTTACTAATTAGCAGAATTCGTAGGCTAAAAGAAGAACATCAATTTAATCGCTCGATGCTTGGTGAGCTTAATCATGCCATCTCAACAGCAACCCACCAGGTACGCTTATCACTGGTTATGCGTTGGAACATTGTGCCTATTGGATTGCTCAGTCTTCTGGGTGTGTTAGAAGGAGGGAAGTCCGTCTGGATAATAATTGTCTTGCTGATCGTTTTTGTGTTCGCATTTTTTGCCGGAGGATGGGAGCATGGTATTTACAGAAACAAAAAACGAGAGTTAGAAATATTGCTCAATAAATTACAACGTGAGTCATCAGATGTTGATCATTAATTCTGATGTATTAAGATAAACATCTGATGCTCTCAACGGATTAGTCTGTCCGGCTATTTACAATTCCAATAAATCATTCTATTCTTTAAATATTATAACTATGAAAACATTAGTTCAACTATTCTTTTGTGTATTGATTTCGTCTACTCTGTATGGACAGGATGTTAAAGGTGAATGGAGTGGGGCACTTCATGTGCAAGGTGCTTCGTTTAGAATTGTTTTTAATGTTGTAAAAGAAGATAATCAATACAAAGCAACAATGGATAGTCCGGATCAAAACACAAGCGGCATTCCAGTAACATCTGTATCTTTTAATCACCCGAATATAAAGTTGGAGATCTTGCCAATAGGTATGGTTTATGAAGGTACAATGACTGATAACCAAATTACTGGTAAGTGGATGCAGGCAGGTCAAACTTTTCCGTTGATTTTATTAAAAACAGAGAGTCCTTCGCGCGAAACCAAATAAGTAATTCTCAAATAAGGTTACCTTTGCGGCATGCAACACGATCTGAATACCAAACACGCCGGCATTTTAAAGAATCTTTCTATTAACGAATTCAATGAAATGCAGCTTTCTGTTATAGAAAAAGCTGCTTCTTCAACTAATTTGCTTCTTCTTTCACCTACAGGTTCAGGGAAAACCCTGGCTTACTTAATGGCAGTGTTAAATAGACTGTCACCTGATGCAGAAGGCGTACAGGCTATCGTTATTGCTCCTTCGCGCGAACTGGCACTTCAGATTGAGCAGGTTTTCAGAGCGATGAAAACATCATACAAAGTGAGTTGCTGTTACGGTGGTCACTCCATGAAGATTGAACAGAATAGTTTGAGCGAAGCACCAGCGTTGATTATCGCCACACCGGGTCGATTAGTTGATCACATTGAAAGAAGATCATTTGACACCAGGCATGTGCAATTAGTGGTTCTTGATGAGTTCGATAAATCGCTTCAAATGGGTTTTGAAGATCAGATAGAAATAAGCATTAAGGCGCTGAATGGAAAACAACAACTTATATTAACATCAGCTACGCAACTGGCACCTTTGCCGAAGTTTCTTCCATTCACAAAGCCAGAGGTTATAAGCTATTTGTTTCAGACTGAAGAAACAAAATTAAAGTTAAAGCTTATCCATACGTCCAGCACGGATAAAGTTGATACGCTCATGCGTTTAGTAGCCGGATTTAACCAGGAGGTATGTCTTGTGTTCTGTAACCATAGAGATGCCGTTGAGCGCATCAGTGCTGTTCTTAAAAGCAATAAGTTTGAGCATGGCATTCTGCACGGCGCGATGGATCAGATTGATCGTGAAAAAAGTCTTATCAAATTCAGAGGTGGTGCCTTCACGGTGTTGATCTCAACAGACCTGGCTTCGCGTGGTCTTGATATTCCTGAAATCAGACACGTGGTGCATTATCAATTACCAACCAATGAAGAAGCCTTCACGCATCGCAATGGTCGTACGGCGCGGATGCATGCTGATGGTGAAGCGTATCTCGTTCTGGCCAACGATGAAACTCTTCCTGAGTATATAGATGGTGTTGTTGAAGAATTAAAACTCACCAAACCATTAACATTACCGGCAGCCCCAAAATATATTTCACTCTACATCGGTGCGGGTAAGAAAGATAAAATCAGCAAAGGCGATATCGCAGGACTGCTCATGAAAAAAGGCGGACTACAAGGTGACGATATTGGATTGATCACAACGCTTGATAATGCTTCTTATGTTTCCGTTAAGCGCTCATTGGTAAACAAACTTTTACCAGCCATTAAAAATGAAAAGCTGAAGAAGATCAAGGTGAAGATTGAGATAGCGAGTTAAATTAAAGTTTCATTTTGGTAGCGGCAGATATGGCGAGTGTTTTGTTATCCTGCGCGTAAACAATTAATGAATCACTTTCTTTTAATACATCAACAGGCAATGTTATACTTCCTTCTTTTGATAAGAGTGTTTCTTGTCGGTAGATAACTACATTATCATGTTTTAATAGTCTGCCTTTATTCTCACCGCGCGGCACTTGATTTTCTACATGTTTCTTAACCAGGAGAACGATCAGGTGTTGATTCAATGGTAATTTATTAAGTTGGTAATTTAATGTTGCGTCTTTCTCACGTTGAGTAAAGTTAGATAATGTTATGGCGAAGTCCTGACTCTTAGTGCTGGCATGTTGAATAGCCTCGTTAGCTTTCTCCTGATTTGAACCTACAAACTCCTGCTTGCCATCGATAATCATTTGAGGTGTGTAGACTGAGCTTTGTAATGCTTCGGAATATTTGCGTTGAAGTGCGTTGTAATTTTCATTGCTGTAAGGATCTTTCCAACCTAAATAATTCCAATAGCTTACGTGATAGGAGAGTCCGATGACAGGTTTATTTTCCTGGTCAGCTTTTTCAATAATCTCATTTAAAAGTTTATCTGCAGCAGGGCAACTTGAGCACCCTTGTGAAGTGAATAGTTCTATTACTGTAACGGATGTTGCTTTTTCCTGAGCCATGCAAAAATGAGTGGTTAACATGATAATGTAGGCAATAGACAAACCGGCTTTCATGAACATGATTGATTAAAGAATTAAAAGTAGAACATTGCAGTAATGCAGGATGTCGCCTGCAAGACTTGAACAACAGATTTTCTATTGTGGTTCTGAATTATGTTAAGTAAGTTAGATAATAAATCTTCCTGCTTAACCCCAACTCATTATGAAAAACCTCATTGTTATCTTCTTTATCCTTCAGTCATTGTTTTCGTTCGGACAGGCTACTACAGATGCATCGTTAAAATCTGTGTTGTTAACTCAACTTAAAACTACGCACAATCAAAAAGAATGGTTCGTTCCCGCTAATCAGGCTGTTGAAGGTTTAACACCTGAGCAAGCTATGTGGACTGATGGCAGTGGCAATCATTCCGTAGGCCAGCTAACAAATCATCTTGTATTCTGGAATGAACGTGAGCTTGCCAAATTCAACGATCAGAAGTTAGCTGAATACAGTGGCAACAACGACGAGACCTTCAATTCATTTGATCAGAAGAGTTGGACGGAGCTTGTAAAGAGACTTGATAAGGTATTATCAGATTGGGAGAAAGCCATTCAGAATGCTGATGAGAAGAAGCTCAAAACATGGTATACTACTATTGCAGACATCAATACGCATAATGCATACCACACTGGTCAGATTATCTTCGTCCGTAAGCTTCAGGGTTCATGGAATCCGGAGAAAGGAGTGAAGTGAGTAAGCTGTGGTTTCGAAATATGAAAATGTAATAATTAAGGAGTGTTTATTTAAGCACATAAAAAAATAATAGCTATTCATTATGCTATAATACCTTGATTAAAAATTACCAGCAGATCATCCAAAGTTTTCTTTATTTTTAGCAGGACATTATTTCCATGAACTACTGACTATTAAACGACTGTATGTTAATAGAGCAGAGGACTCGCTAAAAAAATAGTATAAACAATTTAAAGTAATTGATGTAAAATGAATCGCCTTGAGTTTATCCGTCATGCTGGCCTTATAGGGTCAGGCGTATTATTGAATCCATTTAAAGTTGTTAGCCAGAATACAGATCAGGAACAGCATGCATTTCCCATAGTACGACCTTCGAAAGAATCGCGTCATTTTTCGAGTGAGGCTATTGAAAAGGCAATCAAAGAATTTAAAACTAATGTAAAAGACGAGGAACTGGGTTGGCTGTTTGAAAACTGTTTTCCTAATACGTTGGACACTACAGTATTTTTGAAATCGAAAGGAAAGGAGCCTGATACTTATATTATCACTGGTGATATTGATGCCATGTGGCTTCGTGACAGCACAGCGCAAATCTGGCCTTACCTTCCGTTTATGAAATCTGATCCGGCACTTCAAAACTTAATAGCGGGTGTCATTAACAGGCAAACTAAATGTATTCTTAAAGATCCCTATGCTAATGCGTTCTATGATGATAGTACCAAGATTAGCGAATGGAAGGACGATCTCACGGATATGAAACCTGGAATCCACGAGCGGAAATGGGAGATCGACTCACTGTGTTATCCTATTCGCTTGTCATATCATTATTGGATGGAGACAAAAGACACTTCGCCCTTTAATGAACAATGGAAGCTTTGTGTGAAAACTATCTTAAAAACTTTTAAGGAGCAGCAGCGAAAAGAAAACCTGGGGCCATATACTTTCCAACGTACAACATCATGGGCTACCGACGGTGTTCCGTTAAGTGGATATGGTTATCCTGTTAAACCCAACGGACTCATCTGTTCTACCTTCAGGCCAAGTGATGATGCTACTGTATTCTCCTATCTGATTCCTTCTAACTTCTTTGCTGTTGTAAGCTTACGGCAGGCTTCCAAGATGGTAGATTCCATTTTCAACGATCATGATCTGGCTAAAGAACTTGACGCGTTAGCTACAGAGGTGATGAGTGCTTTACAAAGTAACAGCACTGTTAATCATCCTCAATTCGGAAAAATTTATGCGTATGAAGTTAATGGTATGGGCAGCTGCAATCTTATGGATGATGCAAACGTGCCAAGCTTACTATCACTTCCTTATTTAGGTGCTATAGAAAGTAGCGATGAAGTATATCGTAATACGCGTAAGTTTTTATTATCAGATAATAATCCGTTCTACTATAAAGGAACTGCTGCTGATGGTATTGGTGGTCCACATGCTGGTGCTGATATGATCTGGCCTTTGAGTATCGTAATAAAAGGATTGACGAGCAATGATGATAAAGAAATTAGAGATTGCATCCGAACACTCAAGCTCACGCATGGAGGTACGGGCTTAATGCATGAGTCGTTTCATAAAAATGATCCTAAAAAATTTACACGCAAATGGTTTGCGTGGGCTAATACAATCTTCGGTGAGTTTCTGTGGAAAGTATATAAAACCAAACCACAATTGTTGATTTCTTAAATACAATATTGGTTTAAACAAAGAAGGAGGACAACACTGACCTCCTTCTTTGTTTATAAGCTTTTACCAAACGGCTAGTAACGCAACGGTACTACTTGTCTTCAATTTTAAAATCTGCTTTTAATTTGACATCACGTGAGTGACTGCCAATAGTAATGTGATAATTACCCGGCGCCAGATTCCATTTGTGATCTTTTAAATTCCATTTGCGCAACTCGCTAACAGGTAATTTAAAAGATACGATCTCCTCTTTAGTACTTTGAATCGTAACGCGCTTGAATTGTTTCAATTCAGTTATCGGCATTCTTTCGCCTGTTGGATATTGTATATAGAGTTGAGCTACTTCATCACCATTCATAGCTCCAATATTTTTGATGTTAATCGAAAGTTTGATAGTATCACGCGATGAGTATACTTGTTGAGGAGGAGTCTTCCATGCATAATTAAATGAAGTATAACTCAATCCAAATCCAAATGGGTATTGAACATCGCCATTGAAGTAACGGTATGTTCTGCCTTGCATGGCATATTGATTATAAGGTGGCAGATCGTTTAGTGATTTGTAGAACGTTAATGGCAATTTTCCTGATGGTGATATTTTTCCGAATACAATATCTGCTAATGCATTACCACCCTGCTCACCAGGATACCACGCCAGAATGATAGCATCGGCATAAGGCTCTATGGCAGCAATATCAACATCACTTCCGGATGTAACGACTACCACTACGGGCTTGTTAGTTTTGCGAAGTGCTTTCAAAAATGCCAGATGGCTTTTTGGAATACTCAAGTCTACCCGATCACCACCAGGAGGTGCCATAAAAGCATCACCTTCTTCTCCTTCTGATATAGGTGTTAATCCAACAACGGCTATAGCAACATCACTGTTTCCGGCAGCCCAGAGACCACCGAAATGAATCGTATCTGTTTCAGTACAACCTAAATCATATTGAACTCCAGTCGCAGATCCTGCTCCATCAGTAATACCTTCTGCAAAAGTTACGAGGGTAGGAGATGTTCCGTGGTAATTGGCAAGCAATACATCAGCGTTGGCGGCATTAGGTCCGAGTACCATAATACTTTTATAAAGCTCACGGTTTAATGGAAGAAGACCTTTTCCATTTTTTAACAACACCATGCTTTGCTGCGCTGCCTTTCTTGCAAGATTAACTTGTGCCTGGTTATGGATGCTTTCTTCACCTAATGCACTGTATGGATTAGTTCCTGGTTCATCATAAAAACCAAGTTTAAACTGTGTGCGTAATGTAGGTGTCAGTGCATTATCAATTTCCTTTGCAGTAATCAGTTTTTGATCAAGAGCTTTCTGCACATCATCCTGAAGTAAATTAGAGCAATCCAGGTTTACGCCAGCTTGAATGGCTGCTGCGGCAACTTGCGTGGAGTTATTCATTACCTGGTGTCTTTTCCAGATATCTTCAAGTGCCCAGCAATCAGTTACAACGTGTCCTTTGAATTTCCACTCTTCGCGCAAAATCTGATGAAGCAATGTATTGCCAGTGCAACAAGGCTCATCGTTTACTCTGTTGTAGGCACACATAACAGATTCTACTCCGGCATCAACTAATGCCTTAAATGCATAGAGATATGTTTCGCGAAGATCTTTTTCATCCACTTTAGCATTAAATGAATGGCGAATTCCCTCAGGGCCGCTATGCACTGCAAAATGTTTTGCGCATGCAGATGCTTTAAGATGCAGCGGATCATTTCCCTGCAATCCACCTATAAAGGCTGTGCCCATTCGTGAAGTCAGATAAGGATCTTCGCCATATGTTTCTTGCCCACGGCCCCATCGCGGATCGCGAAAGATGTTGATGTTTGGCGACCAGAATGTCAGCCCCATATATTGCTCGTGACGATTTAACTTTGTAGCGAGATTATATTTTGCACGCGCCTCGGTTGAGATAGCAGTAGCTACCTCTCTGATTAAACTATCATTGAAGGTTGCCGCCATGGCGATGGCCTGCGGAAAAATAGTAGCCTTACCTGCCCGGGCAACACCATGTAGTGCTTCGTTCCACCAGTTATAAGCTGGTATGTCAAGACGTTTAACACCCGGACTCTGAAAACCCAGCATGGATATTTTTTCCTGAAGTGTTAAACTTTTAAGTAAACTTTGAACGCGCACATCAACAGCCAGATTTCTGTTTTTATAATCCGGTTTTGACTGTGCAAACGTTGGAGAATAGGTTATGTAAAGGATGATTATTCCTAAACAGGCTTTTATAGCGGTTTTTCTTATATGATTCATGCGCGTGAAGTTAATATTTTGGATAAACGAATAATTTGATTTTTTATAATCTTCTATCGCACTTTTCACTAAAATGGTGTTTCTTTAAAAGTTAAAGAGTAAAGCCCTTACTCCCAGGGTAAATAATTCTTTAATGAGGAGGTTAGAATGCACTAAAAACTTCGTTTTAAAACAATACAGAGTGGGTTTTTTAAAGGAATTAGATGGATTATAGAGAATATTCAGTTGAGGATTTGGCGCTAGACGGGAGGTTTCAAAAGTGGATTCTGGCTCCCAATGATGAGGTAGTAGTTTTTTGGGAGCAGTGGATTAAAGAAAATCCGCAGCATCAGCAAAAAGTTAACGACGCTATCAATTTAATTAGAACAGCCGGTTTGTCTGGCGATGCGAAATTAGATGAAACGTATTTGGCGATTTGGAAAAAATTGAATGATAATATTCTTCATTCAAAAGAAACTAAACGAAGCACTCGTTTCACATATGCAAAAGCTGCTGCCGTATTTATAGGGTTGGTTGTGAGTTCTTATTTTTTATGGAATCAATTTGGTAGTGGCAATAAGACAGTTGAATATCAAACGGCGTATGGAGAAGTAAAAGAGTTTGTTCTTGAAGACGGTTCTAAAGTTACGTTAAACTCAAACTCTCATTTAACAACAACAGGTAACTGGAATGATAATAATGCTCGCGAAGTCTTTTTGGAAGGAGAGGCATTTTTCGAAATCGTTAAAACGAAAGAGCATAAAACATTTGAAGTAAACACTGAAGAAAAAGTACATGTTCAGGTATTGGGCACTGAATTTAATGTAAGCACAAGACGTGAGCATGTAGAAGTATATCTTCAGTCTGGAAAAGTTAAGATCAGTTCATTGGTAGGTGAAGCCACTCTAAAGCCTGGTGATTTTGTTGTTTACCAAAAAGGAGATCAGTCTCTTGTAGTAAAACAAAATGCATTAGAGGGTAGCCCTGATTTGTTAGATTGGAAAAGTAACTTCTATATTTTTAATGATACTCCTTTATCTGATATTGTTCAGACACTGGAAGATAATTATGGATTTAAGATAGTGATAAAAGACCCTACGGTGAGTCAGAAAAAAATTACCGCTAAGATTTCGCGTAACGATGTTAGTGTTCTCTTAAAAGTACTTTCAGAGACATTGAATATTAAGATTGAGCAAGATGGAAATCAGCTCACCTTTAACGCCAATTAGAGATGAGTTGACACCCGATTGCAGTGACAGTGAGTGAGTTTCTTTAATGTTAAAGGAACAACAAACGAAGGCAAATTACCATGACCAAACCAGTATCAAAAACGGCGTTAACACCTGTCTTTATACTGACCTTGTGCTCAATCGGTACTGTATATGCTCAAGAAACAGCCTTCAGAGTCCCACCCAAAAAAAATACTCAGAATACACCTGATACTCACAAAGGAGAGAAAGAGCTAACCGATATACTGGTTCAGCTTGAGTTGATATATGATGTAACGTTCGCGTATCAGAAAAAATTTCTTTCGGGCAAATACGCCATGTACAGGCCCTTGCTTGAAACCGACCTTGATGCTTATCTAAAAGAAATTCTACAACCACAGAAGCTTGGCTTCAAGAAAGTAGGCAATGAAGACGAAAAAATTTATGTGATCTATCCGCTTGAAGAAGCGATAACACTTTCACCATTACCATTGCCAGGTACTCAGAAGGAGAGTGTGCAAGATGTAGCTGCAACAACAACTATAGTTCAGGGACTTGTTAAGGATAATGCTGATGGTATTCCAGTAGCTGGTGCAAGTGTAGTGTTGAAGGGAACAATGATCGGCACAATTACAGATACGGAAGGAAAATTCAGCATAGAAGTACCTGTTAATACGAAAAATAAATTGGTATTCTCCTATATAGGTTTTTCAAAGAAAGAATGTGAGATAACAGGTAATGGTGATTTCGTTCAGGTATTACTGGATGAAAATTTACAGCCTTTGGCAGAAGTAGTTGTTACAGCTTTAGGTATAAAGCGAGATCAAAAGGCAATAGGTTATTCCGTTACAACAATAGGAAACAATCAGCTTGTTGTTTCAGGTAACACCAACTTTGCGTCTGCCTTATATGGAAAAATTCCGGGTGTAAGAATAAGAACAGCACCGGGTGGAGCAACAAGTGCAGTGACTATACAGATTCGTGGATTCAATTCACTCAACTACAATACGCAGCCACTTTATATTATTGATGGAGTGCCTATGCGTGATGCTAATGAAAGAGGTTCTGAGGGTGTTAACAATGACGATTACTTTATAGATCAAAGACTTAGAGGAAATGGAATTCTGGATATAAATCCTGCAGATATTGAGACGTTAACAGCACTTAAAGGTGCAAGCGCTACAGCGTTGTATGGTTCTGATGCTTCAAATGGGGCGGTGGTTATAACCACCAAGAAGGGAATGAAGAAAGTTGGAATGGGCGTTGATGTTGGTTATAATTTTTCGGTTGAAAAAGTAGCTTTTACACCCCGCTACCAAAATGTTTATGGTCCTGGTTTTGATCGTGAAACTAATTTGGCCAATGGCGCAACTGCTGATGGGTGGGTGCCTGTAGATACTAACAATGATGGAATTTCAGATTCGAAGCGCCCATTGTTTATGGCTTATGGGCAGTTTGGTCCTAAAATGGAAGGACAGAACGTATTGTGGTGGGATGGTACAACTAAAAAATATTCTCCCCAGCCAAATAACTATAAAGATTTTTATCGCACTGGTCATAACTCTCAGTTTAATGTTGCTTTGCATAACCAGGTTGGTAAGATTGGGTATCGATTTTCATACTCAAGAAACGACTATGAAGGAATTCAGGTTGGTGGAAAGATGATGAAAAACATTATCAACTTTAATTCTACTATAAAACTTACAAATCGTCTTCGTGTTGACTGGATGATGAATTTTACGAATAGTTTTGTGCATAATCGTCCGTACAAAATCAATCGTCTTACAGATAGTTACACTGGTTTCTTTAGCAGAGCAGAGAAGATGTCATTATTTTTTGATAAGTATCGAACCTCAGAAGGATTCAAATGGGTTCCATACGATCAGGCTCAACGTAACCCTGAAGAAGCCTTGAAATATACAACGCCAAGTGGTTATGAAGTGATGGACTTGTTGTGGAAACAGTTACGTAATAGTGAGGATGAAACACAGAACAGGTTAATATCAAGTTTCACCGTGAATTATGATATCACCAAGGATCTTCAGATGCGAGCACGAGTTGGTAATGATATAACAGGTATAGGAATCGAGTCCAAGCAGTACAATGAATATCAAACCATTTTTAATGGAGCCTCAAGTACAGGCTTATACGGCACATCTACCGGGCATTATTCAATCCTTTATGCGGATGCTTTACTTTCTTATTCAAAAAATCTAAATACAGATTTTACCATGAGTCTGAATGGAGGCCTGCAAGTGAGAGATGAACGTTATCGCGATAGATTAGTTAGTACCACTGGAGGATTGGCAATTGCAAATCAGTTTAATTTCTCAAATTCATATAATCCAGATCTGACGAGAGTAAAATCAAATACCTCCATTTTAAAATATGCTTATGTAGGCATTGCAAGTTTCAGTTATAAAAATATTCTCTTTGTAGAAGGTACAGGCAGGCAGGAGTATTCTTCAACACTTCCTCCAGGTCATAATAGTTATTTTTATCCTTCTCTGAATTCTGGTTTTATTTTTTCAGATGCGTTGCAAATGCCTTCGTTCTTCAATTACGGAAAACTGCGGGCATCGTATGGTGTTGTAGGTAATTCACCACCTGTTTATGAGGCTAATGTTATTTACAATCTTACTTCACTGGCTACAGCAAATGGAGCAACAGTAGCGGCGAATCCCAATGGTGCTCTTTATGGAAATAATTCTATTCGTCCCGAAAGAAAGTATGAATTCGAGTTTGGCCTCGAAACAAGAATGTTCCATAACAAAGTTGGAATAGATATTACGTATTACAACAATCGGATAAAAGATCAGATTTTAAAACAGGATTTGCCTACCAGTACAGGAGCAGATAAGATTCTTACAAATGTTGGTGAATTGCAGGGCCATGGTTTTGAAGTTGGATTAAGTACGATGATACTCAATGGTGTGTTTAAATGGAATGCCATTTTGAATTCAGCATACTCAACAACCAAAGTTTATAAGTTGATTAACGGTGTTAATCAGCTGGTCTTTCGTGATATGGAAGGAAGTGCAATTCGGGTAGTATCAGAGAAGGGGCAGGCAATTGGAAATGTTTATGTTTATCCGCGTAAAACTGATGGCAATGGAAATTTCATAATTAACAGTGATGGCCTTTATGTAATTGATAAAACCCGCTATGTAAAGTCAGGCAATCTTCTTCCTAAAGCTACCGGAGGGATTTCCAATGTTTTCTCCTATAAGGCATTCAATCTGAATGTTGCAATTGATTATAGCCTTGGAGGAAAAATTATATCTGTTCCATTAAAGTATGCAACGGGCGCAGGCATGTATGAAAGTACATTAAAATACAGAGATGCAAAGCATGGAGGATTATCATATTACGTGAACAGCAGTGGCGATATGATTCAACTAGATAATTCTAATGCATCAGCGCCTGATGGCAGCCAGGTTTATCATGATGGTGTTTTACTAAAAGGTGTTACCGAAGAGGGTATTCAAAATACCAAAGTTATTGAAGCAGCAAAGTACTACCTGAAAACATTTGCATGGGGAAATGATTCATGGAATGACAGAGGAGCAATTTATAACAATAGTTATTTTAAGGTTAGAGAAATTGCTTTATCATATAACTTACCTAAATCAATAGTGAAGAGACTGCATTTTCAAAAGATGCAAGTTGCACTACAAGGAAGAAATCTGTTTTACATCTGGCGAACATTACAAAATCTTGATCCCGAATCAACTATTGGAACAACATGGTTAAGTCAGGGAATAGATGAAGGTTCAAGTGCAGCAACCCGAAGTTATGGTTTTTCTGTAAATCTTGGTTTTTGATTTATGAGATACAGGTCTATTACTTTGTTATTTTTCTTGCTTGCAGGATTCACTGCTTGTCAGGATGAATTGCGTGAACGTTATCAAAATCCCAGTAGTAACATTCAACCAACAATTGGCGAATTTTTCACAGGGATGCTCAACAACAACAGAGTAAGGCCTTCGTATTGGGAAATGAGTACTTTCGTCAACTGGCATATTGGCGTATACTCTCAATCAGTTGGGTATTTGAATAGCCCATCAATGTATCAGCAAAATGAAAGTTATATTGAGGATCGATGGGAGGATTACTACAGGCCTGGCCCTAATGGAGCAGGTGTAATAGCAAATTTTAGAGAAATAGAAAAAGCTTACAATTTATTGTCTGAAGCCGAAAAAAAAGATGCTGAAGTATTTGTTAAGGCTGCAAAAGTTGTGTTGTACGAACAGACTTCGCAAATGGTTGATCTTTGGGGAGATATACCGTTTAGTGAGGCTGGAGGTCTTAATAGTTCTGGAGAAATCGTTTATGCAAAATTTGATTCAGCTGTAGAGATCTATTCTACAATGCTTGAAGATTTAAAATCTATTTCTGATTTTTTTTCTAATGCTAATCTAAATGAATCAGTTCAAGCCACTTTTTCTAAACAAGATATTCTGCTTGAAGGTAATGTTGAAATGTGGCAACGTTACACAAACTCCCTGCTGTTAAGATTTTTGATGAGGCTATCATATGTACAGGAAGAAAATTCAAAGAGTAATATATTGGAAATTCTTAATAATGAATCTCAATTTCCTTTACTCAACCTGGAGAATTATGCTCCGGCTCACGATGATATTCTTTTAATGCCATTATTAACCTATACAGATGATCTGCATCATGCATTTCTAGATTGGATCAACTATCCAGCACCTTATTATATTTTAGAGAACGTTTTGAAACCTGTAAATGATTTACGCATTCCGGTTTTGTACGATAAATATGGAGTGACAACAAATGGAAATTTTACCTCTAATTCTGAATTCAACGCCTTGCCACTGACATTTAAGACAAGTGATCAACAAGCAAATCTGGAGCATTATGCTATTATAGATTCAGCCACCTTTCTTTTCAATACTAAACTACCAGGAGTACTTCTCACTGCTTCAGAAGTTAATTTTCTTAAAGCGGAAGCTTATGAACGTTGGGGCGGAGGTAATCCTGAGCAGGAATATTTCAACGGAATAAAAAACTCTATTATTTTCTACTATTATTTAAATAGCTTAAACACTATAAACTTTAATCCATTAACGGCTCCAACAAATCAGGAGATAAACGATTTTTTATCTAATTCAGACTCTCTTCAGTATACAGGATCATCAGCGGAAAGATTACAAAAGATATGGACCCAAAAATGGGTTCACTTTGGATTTCTTCAATCCGTTCAAAGCTGGTCTGAAATAAGACGTACAGGTTATCCTCAACTTTTATTTAATCCTGCGTCTCTTACAGGTTATGAACTGCCTCCTACGCGGTTAACCTATCCTAGCAATGAAAAGACCTATAATGAAAATTACGCTAAGGTTGCTTCTCAGGATCTAAGAAACGCAAAGATATTTTGGGATGTCAAATAATGAATGCCTTATCCTGAATACTACAATCCTACTATGATTTTAAGCCTTTTAAAGGTGTGATTTAAAAGATTCTACTGCCCAATCTTATTATTTCCAATTTTTTTTCTGGTTGAGGGTTAGATTTCAATATACTCTCCGTTTAGCTGCTGAAGTTTTAATTAAGAATTGCATCACGCATGATGTGGTCTGAGTAACAACATCTTAAGGTTGTATGGTTTGGTTACCCTTTAAGATGCCATCAGCCACATCATGCATATATGCTTTTCATGGCAAGGCTTTGTCAAAACTTTTTAGTCAAAGGAATTACTAAACCCAATTCATATATGATAGAAAGCCTACAGGTAAACAAATCAGATCATTCACGCACGAGCATGATCTTTATTATGAAGTGCAACAATCGAGTTCAAGGTTTTAGAATTTCACCACTTTATTATTATTTCCTATGAAGAACAACTACGAGAAGTGGAAGAAGTGCATGGAGGGTACAAATGACAGCACCCTTACGTGTGGCTTCTTCAAGTTTATGAAAAGGAGTTTGTTTCAGCTCCTTTTTGGTTTAAGTCTGCTGGCGGGTTACACTGCCAGTGCTCAGGAGACTACCATTTCAGGAACAGTACTGGAGAAGGAGTCAGGCATGGCATTGCCAGGCGTGTCCATTCAGATTAAGGGAACCAATATTGGTACAACTACCAATGCAGATGGTAAGTATAGTGTCAAAGCCTCCAAGGGAGATGTATTGGTATTTACGTTTATCGGTTATGCGCCTCAGGAGATCAGTGTTGCTGATCAAACTTCACTTGATGTATCTCTTGCCTCTGATATTTCGGAATTATCTGAAGTTGTAGTGACGGCTTTTGGTATTGAGAGAGAGAAGAAAGCGATAACCTATTCAGCACAGAAGATCTCAACGGATGAATTTTCTGAAGCACGCTCTCTGAATGTGGCTAACTCTCTGTCAGGAAAAGTAGCAGGATTGAGCTTCTCGACAACTGGAAACGGTGTTGGTAGCTCATCACGGATTACGCTTAGAGGTAACCGTTCACTGACAGGAAACAACCAGCCGCTTTTCATCATCGATGGAGTGCCAATGGATAACAATGTTGCCTCAACGCCTGCAACAGATATCGGGGGAACTACCAGCTTTAATGGTATCTCAAGTATCAACCCGGATGATATTGCTTCTATTTCAGTATTGAAAGGTCCATCAGCAGCAGCGCTATATGGAACACGTGCAAGCAATGGCGTTATCATCATCTCAACTAAAAAGGGTTCAGCTGGACAGAAAACTAATATATCAGTTTCATCAAATCTGATGTTTTCCAATGCATATAACTTGCTGAACCTTCAAAACAAATATGGACAAGGTAACGCTGGAGTATATGATCCAACAACACGGAATAGTTGGGGACCTGCGATGACTGGTCAGGACGTAGCAGCATGGCAACTTTCATTTAATCCTAATTACGCAGGACCGGCAACATATAAATTTAGCCCACAGCCAAACAATGGTATGAAATTCTTCAGAACCGGATACAACTGGGCGAAGACAATTTCTGCGTCAATGGGTAATCAGAATGCTCAGGGATACTTCTCCTATACCAACACCACTTCAAATGGTATAGTACCAGGAAACGATCTGAACAGACATAACCTGAATTTGCGTATTACCAGTGACCTTAGCCCTAAGTTGAAACTGGATGTAAAGACCAACTACATCTACCAGAAAATCGAAAACGCTCTGAATACAGGTGAAGGATCAATAGGTGAGGGTGTTTATACAATGCCCAGAAGTATGCCATACAGCCAATACAAGCAATATCAATACATAGATGCAGCAGGACAGATTCAATATAATTGGCCTGATCCAAACTCCGTACACGGAGTAATGGAAAATCCAGCATGGTTGGCACATCGAAGCCTGAGAACAGACGAGCAAAGCAGATTTATCGGGTTTGCATCATTGAAGTATAACTTTACTGACGCACTCAGCTTACAGGTACGCTCTGGACTTGATCAGTCAGCAATCTCGACTGATATTTCCAGGTATGCTTCAACTTCAGTAATTGCCAATGATTTTGGGAGCTTCTCACAATCAAGAGGAACAACACGTGAGTTGAACTCAGACTTCCTTTTATCTTACAATAAGAAGTTTGGAGATTTCTCTGTCAATGTAAGTGCGGGTGGTAACTCCCTTATGCAAACAAGGTCTACGCTAAATGTGGGTGGTCCGTTGAGTAAGAGAAACTTTTTTGCGATAAGCAACATCTCTTCTTATTCCCCAACTTCCGATTTTTATGACAAGCGAATCAATTCACTTTATGGTTTTGCTCAGGTGGGTTACAAAGATGTTTTGTTCCTGGATGTTACCGCTCGTAACGATTGGTCATCCGCCTTGCCTGCAAACAATAGATCTTACTTCTATCCATCTGTAGGTCTTTCCGGAGTATTGACTGACATGTTTAACGTTGAGTCAAGAGTACTGACTTATTTGAAAGTAAGAGGTTCACATGCTTCTGTAGGTAATGACACAGATCCTTACAGATTAAGTCAACAGCTTCTTTATTACGGAATTGATGGTGGCGTTGTACAATCATCAACAGTACTTAATAACCCAAATCTTAAGCCGGAAATCTCTAGCTCAAACGAGTTAGGAGTAGAATCAAGGTTATTCAAAAACCGAATCGGATTAGACCTGACGTTGTATGATACCAAAACCAATAATCAGATTTTCACTATAAATGTACCGGAATCTTCTGGGTACGCAACCCAGGTAGTGAACGGAGGTTCAATTCAGAACAAAGGGATCGAAGTAGTACTTAATGCAGGTGTTGTTCAAAGCGGTAGTTTCAAATGGGATGTAACCTTCAACTACTCAAGCTACAAAACTAAAGTGCTTAGCATCATGAAAGACCGTAAAGAACTGTCGGTCACAACCGGATATGAGCGATTGGCCCAAACACTTATTAAACAAGGAGGAGGCTACGGAGACCTATATATCAGAGGCTTTAATCGTACAGACGATGGAAAGATCCTGGTAAATGGAACCACAGGTTTACCTGAATTCACTTCAGGCTTTGATATCAAAGCAGGTAACTTCAATCCTAGCTGGCTTGGCGGTATGCAAAACAGACTGTCTTACAAAAACTTTACTCTGAGCTTCCTGATAGATGCCAGAGTCGGAGGTAAAGTAATTTCCTATACACAGTCAAAACTGGCTGGCGTTGGAGCAAGCACAACTACGTTAAAGGGACGCACAGATGGTTTTGTAGTAGATGGAGTTGTTGCTACTCGTGATTCTGAAGGAAACATTACATCCACTACAAAGAATACAACTTCAATTAAAGCAGAAGATTATTGGACACAGGTAGCAAGTCGCGATCCAAAATCTGCTGAAAATTTTGTCTTTAGTGCAACCAACATCCGGTTGAGAGAATTGGTATTAGGGTATTCTTTGCCAAAGAAAGTTTTAGGAAAGGGTCCATTCACTGGAGTGAATTTCTCGATTGTAGGAAGAAACCTGTTCTTCATTATGAACAAGGCTAAGTACTTTGATCCTGAACAAGGAGTGGGGGTTGGAAACCTTCAGGGAATTGAATCATTCAATATTCCTACCACAAGAGACATTGGTTTTAATGTGAAAGTAAATTTTTAAAAGAAAGTCGTGATGAAAAAAAATAAAATAAAGTATATCACACTGGCCATTCTGATATTGTCGGTGAGTTGTACCGGGGATTTTGATAAGATTAACACCAATCCGAACACCCTTACAACAGATCAGTTGAATGCCACCATGGCAGGTCCGTCATTTGCCAATGCCTTATATAAGGGAATCAGTAATGCTTCCTGGGCCATTCCAGGCGATGACTATGGTACTTATGGATTAATTACGATGTTGCATTCTATGCTTTTCTCTCATTATATGTCTGCAGGTGACCCAGGTTATCAGACAGAAAGAAATGGGATCAATGATGGATGGAGAAGCCGCGGATGGACGAGATTTTATACCCTTGCAGTACCTTCTCTGAGAAATGCATATACGGCGTCAGAAGGAAATGCTGAAGCGTTGGCTGTTCTCGATATCTGGAAGGTTTATATGTTCCATAGATTTACAGACTCATGGGGTCCTGTACCTTATTCAAAGGCAGGTGTTGGTGGTGCATCGATAGCGTATGATTCCCAGGAGTCTATGTACGCAGATTTTTTCAAATTGCTTGATGCGGCAAATACTACCTTAGATGCTTCTTCTGAGAGTACGATAGCCATTTTTAAAAGTTATGACAAGGTATATGATGGCAATATTGAAAAGTGGAGAAGATTTGGAAATTCACTAAGGTTGCGCCTGGCATTGAGACTATCTGATGTTGATGCTTCTACCGCTAAAACTCAGGCAGAGGCTGCCGTAACTGCAGGTGTTATCGAGTCTAATACTGGAAGTGCTTATTTTGCGACAAGCTCCAATGAATACAATGACTTTGTGGATGTGGCAAAGTATTGGGGATTTTATATGACAGCCGATATGGAAAGCATCCTGAAAGGATACAATGACCCCCGGCTTGCAATATGGTTTGAGGCCAATAGTAATGGACATTTTGTAGGTCAACCAAATGGTGGTCCAACTGTGCGAGACTGGAGCACTGATACTTTAAGTATGACAAACCAGACTACTACATTTGCAGATAATGTAAAAAAGCCGATCGAAATTATGATGGCATCTGAGACCTCCTTCAATCTAGCAGAAGGTGCTTTGAACGGATGGAGTATGGGTAGTGGAACAGCACAGTCTTATTACGAAAAAGGTATCAGCTTGTCGTTGCAGCAATGGGGAGTTACAAATAGTTCTGCCATCAATACATATATAGCAGGAACAAGCACTGCAGCAGACCCTACTTTTGCTTCTTATTATGCTGCTGAAGGTATAAACACACCTCCTGTGGATGTACCCGTATTATGGGCTGGCACTGTGGCTGAGCAACGGAAGCAGATCGCAGTTCAGAAGTACCTTGGACTTTTCCCGGAGTCATGGGAAGCATGGTCTGATCTTCGTAGAACTGATGCTGACATATTATATCCGTTGTTAGCTACAGAAAACACAGCTGTCGGAAAAGGTGTGATGAAAAGGCTTACCTATCTACCTAATGAATACAGTACAAATACAGACGCTGTTAATACTGCAGTAGGTACCATTCCAGGAGGATTAGATGTAGGTAACGCGAATGTTTGGTGGGATGTTAATTAAGTAATAATAATTGGTTAGTAGTGATAAAAAGTAGGTTGCAGCAATGCAACCTCTTTTTTTAATTAGTTTTAGCAGTGATTAATAATCTTGTTCTTTATAAACTTAATGATGATTAAATACACTTCACTTCGATATGCTCTGACGCTGAGCTTTCTTGTTTGTTCTTGCCTGGCTTTCGCTCAAGGCAATATACATCAGCAATCAACGACCTATGAATGGCCAACCGATTCTTTAGTTAAGAAGAAACTTGAAGTATGGCGAGATCAGAAATTTGGTATGATCATTCACTGGGGGCTATATGCAGTACCGGGTATTATTGAATCATGGGAATTGTGCTCTGAAGATTGGATTGAACGCGACAGTGCCTCTTCGTATGATAAATATAAAGAGTGGTACTGGGGATTGAGTAAGGATTTTAATCCTGTAAAATTTAATCCAGAGCAGTGGGCTCAGGCAGCCAAAGATGCAGGTATGCGTTATGTTGTTTTTACAACCAAGCATCACGATGGATTTAATATGTTTGACACAAAACAATCTGATTTTAAAATCAGTAACGGTCCATTTGCTAACAACCCACGAGCTGATGTTGCCAAATATGTATTCGAAGCATTTCGAAAACAAAACTTTATGATTGGTGCTTATTACTCCAAGCCCGATTGGCATTCAGAATATTTCTGGTGGCCCAAGTATGCAACACCTAACCGAAATGTAAATTATGATATTCGCAGATACCCATGGCGATGGAATAAATTCAAGCAGTTTACCTACAACCAGATTGGTGAACTTATGCATAATTATGGTAGCATAGATATTCTCTGGCTCGATGGTGGTTGGGTAAGACCACTTGAAACAGTTACTGACGAAGTACGCGCATGGGGTGCACCTATTCCACCGTGGAGTCAGCATATTGATATACCTCGAATTGCTGACATGGCAAGAAAGGCACAGCCGGGTTTACTTATCGTTGACAGAACTGTACACGGGCCGTATGAAAATTATCAAACTCCGGAGCAAAGTATTCCCAAAGAAAAACTGGATCACCCATGGGAAAGTTGCATAACACTTGGTGGTGCATGGGGTTATGTGCCCCATGATAATTTTAAGTCAAGTGCTAAAGTAATCCACACACTTGTTGAAGTTGTAGCGAAGGGTGGCAGCCTTTTGTTGGGTGTTGGCCCGGATCCTAATGGAGAATTTAAGGAAGTGCAGATCAGCAGACTAAAAGAGATTGGTGCATGGCTTTCTAAAAACGGAAGTGCCATTTATAATACACGAACGGTATCCGTCTTTCAATCTGAAAATACTTTTTTTACAAAGAGTAAAGACAATGTTTATTATGCTATAACATGCTTTAAAGAACAAGAGCCAATGCCTCATGAAATTTCATGGAAAGGAAATGTTCCTAAAAAAGGATCTGTGATGAAGTTAGTTGGAACTAATACTAACGTTAAATGGAAAGTTGAAAACAACATTGTTAAAGTTTACCTACCGGCGACAGTTGTGAATAAATATACTCCGGCAATAGCGCTCTCTTATAGTATTGAACAATAGAGATTTCTAAAATTACAAATACAATGCTGCATCGATTAGTCTTCTTTTTATCTCTTCTTTTATTTGCAGTATCATGTTCAAAAAAAGAAGTTACACCTCCGGTAGCTGTAGGACCAGTTCCTACAGATGCTCAACTTGCATGGCATGCTATGGAGTTGAATGCCTTCATACATTTTACCGTCAATACATTTACCGATAAGGAATGGGGGTATGGTGATGAGAAAGAATCGATATTTAATCCCAGCCAGACAAATGTTGATCAATGGGTAAGTACATTAAAAGATTCAGGCTTTAAGCAAGTCATCCTGACGTGTAAGCATCATGATGGTTTTTGCTTATGGCCCAGTCAATTTACAGAACACTCTATTAAGAAAAGTCCATATAAAGAAGGTAAGGGAGATCTGGTTAAAGAAGTATCTGAAGCTTGTAAGAAGCATGGATTAAAGTTTGGAATTTATCTTTCACCATGGGACAGGAACCGTGCTGACTATGGCACGCCAGAGTATATAACGTATTATCGCAATCAGCTGCAAGAACTTTTTAAAAGCTATGGTCCTGTTTCTGAAATGTGGTTTGATGGTGCCAATGGTGGAGATGGATACTACGGAGGAGCGAAGGAAATAAGAAAGATTAACGGTGCAACCTATTATGATTGGTCAACAACACTAGATGTAGTTAGGCAGTTTGAGCCCAATATTATTTTCTTCAGTGATGCAGGTCCTGGAGTGCGATGGGTTGGAAATGAAAATGGAATAGCAGGCGAAACTAACTGGAATACAATTTCAACGGATACTTTGTTTGCTGGTAAAGGAGGAATTGAAAACCTGTTGAATACTGGTAATGAGAATGGAATGAAATGGGTTCCTGCTGAAGTAGATGTATCCATAAGACCAGGATGGTTCTATCACGCTAAGGAAGATTCACTTGTAAAATCGGCAGAAAGACTTTTCGAAATCTATTTAACATCAGTTGGTCGCGGCTCTACACTTTTATTAAATGTGCCACCCGATAAGCGAGGACTTTTTCATGAAAATGATGTGAAAGCACTGAAAGAGTTTAGAGCATTGCTCGACACTGAATTTAAAACTAATCTGGCTGCTGTGACGAATGTAACTGCAAGCTCATACCGTGGAGAGGCAAGCCAATATGCACCTATAAATGTTGCTGATAGTAATCCTGAAACGTACTGGGCAACAGATGATGAAATTACAAAGGGTACAGTTGAAATTGATTTAGGCAAAACTCAAAAGGTGAAGTACGTTGTGTTACAGGAATATATTAAACTTGGACAACGTGTTAAATCATTCACTGTTGAAGTTTGGAAAGACAATGCATGGAAGAATGTAGCTGAAGGCACTACCATTGGATATAAGCGAATACTAAAACTGAATCCAGTAGAAACAAATAAGATTCGTTTGAATATTGTTGATTCAAAAGCCTGTCCGTTGATTTCTTCCTTTGAAGTTTATTGATTCTCCTTGTTAATAAACTAATCTGTTCTCGCGCGAGTTCCGCACGAGATGGAGTTTCAGATAAGTTATTAGAATTAAAGGATTGTTTGGAATTGAATAGATAGGTACTTAATCTAATGTCGAAAAGTGCTGTCTTGTTTGTAATACAAAATCCTTTACAACAAGTTCTTTAATTAACTCCACTGCATGTCTATGTGAACACAACCCAGTTATCGAAACGCTGCCCTTGGTGTTTAAATGGCCGACATGGTTAGCTTTGACAAGGCTAATTCGGGCCGGAGGCGTTTTTATTATGTCGTTTGTAAATTTTGATATACCCACGGCTTTAAATGTTACTGACTTATATAAAGGTGTCCATAAAAAGCTGTTTTGTAAGGAATCAATGGTCACCACTATTGGGTTTAGCTGAATCCGATCGCTGTACAGTGTGTCGCTACCGTACAAAACAATGACTGGTAAATCGCTGAATTGCCTATTAATGAATTTGGAATTCATCGTTGAGCTATCGATTGTAATTATAACGCTATTATCAGTCCAGCTGTTTCTAGACGTAATGCTTGAAGTCATTTTGTAGGAGTCAATATTCAGTACTCCAGTCTCTCGAATAAACGTAAGAACCACAAGCATAAGGATTGTGGCGATGATTATTTTGTTGGGGATTTTCATTTAGTATGGCATGTAACATTCATAATGTATAAGCATATTGCCTGTATACCTTTATTCGCTAATATCCAAAGAACTTATCAGTTGCTCAAAGCCTTTCCTGTAACATGAGTGTAGATCGGTCTGTGAGGACACAGACCGAGGAGAAAGAGGACACAGACCGAGGAGAAATAAACTAAAATCATCTCCAGAACTATCATAAGTTCTAGAGATGATTTTTCACTACTGCAAAATTGATTTAGCCCAATCTTCTTTTTTAATCCCCCAGGTAGTGCTTGGCTTACTACCCATCTCAATAGACAATTCTCCACCAGACATGATATCCTGATACGTAATAAAAGTTTTTGTATAAGGTTTACCATTAAAGGTGATGCTTTGAATGTAAATATTTTTTGATGAATTATTCTTAGCTGTAATTGTGAATGTTTTGTTATGCGGAAGATGCAATACAGCCTTGTCAACAGCGGGACTACCAATTACATAAGCACCATTCGCAGGATTAACCGGATAAAATCCTAAGGTTGAAAAAACATACCACGACGACATCTGACCAACATCTTCATTGCCACAGATGCCATTGGGCTTATCAGTATATAAACTATCAAGAATGTATCTCACTTTTTCTGCTGTCTTCCAGGGTTGTCCTGCATAAGCATACAAATATGTAATGTGATGGCTAGGTTCATTGCCATGAGCATATTGACCTATAAGACCAGAGATGTCGTTCGAAGCTTCTTTTCCCATATCAACTTTCAACATAAATAATGAGTCAAGTTTTTTTAAGAATGGTTCTTCTCCACCATGCAATGAAATCAATCCTTCAACATCATGTGGTACAAGCCAGGTATATTGCCACGCATTGCCTTCACTGAAATCATCTTTCATGTGTCGTGCTATAAACGGACTGAAAGGTGTTCTCCATTTATCTTTTGAAATTCTTCCTCTTACAAAATGTGTTTCTTGATCAAAATAGTAGTTGTAATTTTTTGATCGTTTTATGAAGAAGTTGTACTCCTGATCATTACCAACTTTTTTAGCCAGTTGTGCAGCGCACCAGTCATCAATGGAATACTCCAATCCTTTGGCAACACTTTCAACCTCTTCGTCAGCAGGAATGAAACCTTGCTCACGTACAAATTTTAATCCCCGATCATCTCTTGATACAGAGGCTTTCATAGCTTCCAATGCGAGGTTAGCATCAAAGCCATCAAACCCTTTGAGATAAGCATCTGCTATAACAGGAAAAGCGCTGTTGCCGGGCATCGTGTTTGTTTCGTTACCCATAAGATGCCATATAGGTAATTTGCCTTGTTGCTTATAAATGGCCAATAACGAGTTCACCATATTATTTACCCGTTCTGGTTGTAGAATAGTGTACAGCGAATGAGTTGATCTGTAAGTATCCCACAATGAAAATGTAGTTAGATTGGTGAACGTTGTATCGTGATATACTTGCTTATCTGTTCCGAGATAATCTCCATTGTGATCATTAAAGATGGAGGGAGCGATCATGGTATGATACAATGATGTGTAGAAGATTTTTTTGCGAGCTTCATCATTAACATCTATTTGTACTTTATTTAGTTCTTTATTCCAGAAGCTATCAGCTTCCACAACAACACGTTCAAAATTCCAGTGTGGTATTTCAGTCTTAATGTTCTCCAAGGCATTGCTGATGCTAACAGGTGAGATGCCAACCTTTAAAAGAATTTGTTCATTGTCTTTTACCTGAAAGCCTGTGATGGCTTTTATTCGCTTGCCAGTTAGTGTTGTTTTATTTGCCTCAGGTATAGTGTCGTTATAAAGTGTTATAGATTGAATAGGTTTAGAAAAAATAGCGGCGAAAAATATTCGCTGATCCTGAGCCCATCCTGATGAGTATCTGTAGCCGGTAATGGTAGTGTCGTTAACTTGTTCAAGGTGTGTTTCAGTAGCATTGTCCCAGCCGATACCTTCTTTCAAATCAATAATGATGTGAGCGTCATCACTCTTTGGAAAAGTGTAACGATGAAAGCCAACGCGCTCAGAGGCGGTAAGCTCAGCTTTGATATTATATCTCTTTAAGTTTACAGAATAGAAGCCGGGCTTTACAATTTCATCCTGATGTGAAAATAGAGAGCTATAGCCGTCGGCAAGATTAGCGATCTTTCCTTTGGTTGGTCTGATGTTTCCTGTTGCGGGCATTACTAATATATCACCCAGATCGCCAATGCCGGTGCCGCTTAAGTGTGTGTGTGAAAACCCAATTATTACAGAGTCTGAATAATGATAACCTGAACACCAGTCCCAGCCTTCAGAAAGCTGGGTTGGGCCTAGCTGAACGGCACCAAAAGGCACATTGGCTCCTACAAATACGTGACCATGGAAGCTGCTTCCTATATAAGGATCGACATAGTCCGTTAAATGAGCTGAAGAATCTGGCTTTAAGGTCTCTTTACTATGCTGGACACAAGCCGTGCAAAAGAGAAGCGCTATTAAAAGTATCTGGACAGTGATTTTTCTACTCATAGAATATGGATAAAACGCATTTAAAACTACTTTATTTAATTTTTATACAGATGAAGTATTAGAAATAATGAATTCAATCGTTTTAAATGTTTGAATTGTCCATGCTAGATATTGTTGTGTGAAAACACATAATTTTGTTCGCAGGATCATTGTAAACCTGGTGTGTTAAAAACTTCTCATTGATTTAAAATACCCTTCACTTTTATTTCATTTCTTCTCAAAAAAGGTTGAATTTGTCAAATGTTTTCTTGCATTTATAACCTGGGGAGAATGATAAAAGTATTGAGTCTGTTCACGCTTTAAGGAGATCGGGATTAAGAATGGATGCTGAAACAAAAAAAACTGGCAAAGAAGAAACAGGGAGCAAAGCAAAATCTGTTTCCTTTGATGAGTATGCCTTATGGAAGAATTTTAAAAGTGGTGATGTTGGTGCTTATGCACTAATCTATCAGCAGTATTTTTTTATTCTTTTTAATTATGGCAAGAAGATAAGTCAGGATCACGAACTGATAAAGGATTGTATTCAGGAGCTCTTCATTAAGATCTGGAATAATCGTGAGAATCTCAACGAAACAACTTCTATAAAGTATTACTTGTTTACGGCGCTAAAGCGAAAACTCCTGGATGTGCTTCGTAAGCCACAGCTTGAATTTATAGCAGATCACACCGAAGATGAGGGGAGTGTTGGGGCAATACAAATTGCAGATGATACAGACGATGACAATGCGAGTCCACAGAAAGACAAAGTGGTTAAAGCATTGAATCTGCTTTCACAACATCAGCAAAAATTGCTGGACATGAAATTTCAAAAAAACCTTTCCAATAAAGAGATTGCTGACGAATTAGGAATTACTATTCAATCGGTTTACAATGCAGTCTTTAAAGCCTTGCGTTCTATTCGCAAGCAACTCTCATCATTGTCGGCAATTTTATTTTTGCTTTACTAAAGCAGTCTACGCTTCAACGAAATCCAACTCACTGCCAAAAGTTTCTTTTGTAAAGTATGCGGCAGGAATAGCTATCGCAAAAAGAATTACTCCTGTAACCCATCCACCTGTTACATAACTATCAAAGAGCATTCTGTTAAATTTTAAAGGTAATATCAATTAGCCAATGTACTTGGTATATTTGAGTCATGAAAATATCGTTTCCAGTTTTATTTCTGTTGGCTTGCTGTGTTACAGGTTGGTCGCAACAGGTCACTCCTGTTTTTGATGTTGTTCCACTTGGTGTCAAGGGTGGGAGTGATGAGAGTAATCTGTCCTCGTATGCTGTGGCTGTAAAAGGTACAGCCGATTATATTTGCCTTGATGCAGGTACTATTAATTATGGTGTTCAGGTTGCAATTAAAAATGGAGCCTTTAAAGGTTTGCCTGAGGATATTATTAAAACCAATATTAAAGGATACCTGATCTCACACGCACATCTCGATCACGTTGCGGGTCTTGTTATTAATTCACCAGATGATTCTCCTAAAAATATTTATGGGTTGTCATCATGCCTGGAGATTCTCAAAGAAAAATATTTTACATGGAAGAACTGGGCCAACTTTACCAACGAAGGTGAAAAGCCGCAGCTTAATAAATATCATTATGTAACGCTTGAAGCTGGCAATGAAACTCCATTGGAGAACACCACCATGGGTGTTACAGCTTATTCGTTGAGCCACGTTAATCCGTATGAGAGTACGGCATTTTTAATAGGTCACAACGATAGTTACTTGTTATACCTTGGTGATACAGGAGCTGACGAAATAGAAAAATCAGATCGTTTAAAAGAACTTTGGAAAACGGTAAGTCCGTTAGTTCAGACAAATAAACTTCGTGCTATTTTTATTGAGGTATCATTTTCGAATGAACAGAAAGAAAATAAACTCTTTGGACATCTTACACCCAATTTGTTAATGAAAGAAATGAAAGTGCTGAATAACCTGAGTGATCTGAAAAATGTTTCTATTGTAATAACACATCGAAAGCCATCGAGCGATCGGGAAGAGAAAATAAAAAAACAACTTGAAGAGTTAAATTCATTAAAGCTTAAACTTGTATTTCCTGTACAGGGAAAACGGATTTTATTTTGATTTCAATTTTCAGAATTATGAAACTCACAATTTTATTCTTGCTGCTAACATGTTCAGTATACGCTCAAAAGGTCACCGTTGAATTAACAGCACCAAAAGTTAATTCGTCATTTCGTGGAGTGAGTGTTGTAAATGATAATGTTGCCTGGGTGAGCGGCAGTAATGGATGGGTTGGTTTGTCAACGAACGGAGGAAAGAAATGGGATTTTCATCAGGTTAAAAATTATGAAAAAACAGATTTCCGTTCTGTCTATGGCTTTTCATCTACACTGGCTGTTATCGCCAATGCAGGATCTCCGGCTTCCATTCTTGTAACTTCTGATGGTGGAATTTCCTGGAAAGAAGTATATCGTAATGATAGCAAAGAAGCATTCTTTGACGGCATTGATTTTTGGAATGAGGTTGATGGTGTTATTTACGGCGACCCGATGCAAGGTAAGATAACGCTTCTGCGGACAACTAATCGTGGTAATACGTGGCATGAATTTAATTCAACCGAGAGACCAACTGTCGTAGAAGGTGAAGCGTCCTTCGCAGCGAGCGGCACGGGTATTCGTTGCTACAATGGTAATCGTATTGTGATTGCTACCGGAGGACTCGCTTCTCACATGTTGATTTCAAAAGACAAAGGCAAGAATTGGAAAATGATTGACACACCTATTCTTCAGGGAAAAAACAGTACTGGCATTTTTTCAATTGCTTTCGCGAATGAACAACGAGGTGTTATTGTAGGCGGAGATTATCTTATCGATTCATTAACGCTGAATCATATTTTTTATACACATGATGGAGGCTTGCATTGGCAGGCACCTGAAGTTCCAACCCGGGGTTATCGTGAGTGTGTAGAATATCTGACTGACAATACACTTGTTTCAACAGGCCCTTCAGGTGTAGATGTTTCGTATGATGGAGGTTTGCACTGGGAGGCGCTATCAAATGAAAAAGGCTTTCACGTTGTACGAAAGGCCAGGGAAGGAACGTTGATGATTATGGCCGGAACGAAAGGTAGAATTGGATTGATAAAATAATTACATGTACTTTTGGCCTCTTTAAATTTATACAGCATGATTCGTCTTATTCTTTCATTAGCATTTATACTTTTCATTTCGTCAGTTTCGTATGGCCAGCGTGAAATAAACATGGTGAGAACATTTGGCGGAGCCTGGTTTGAAAAAGACTCAACAGCACTAAGCCAGCGGCAGGTAATGGAAATTATGTACATGAATTCAGATGCCTATCGCGAATTCAGAACGGCGAAGCATTACTATACAGCGGCGGGCATTACTGGTTTTGCAGGGGGTGTCTTATTATGCTTACCCCTTATAAATACAATTGGCGGAGGTACACCACAGTGGGGACTTGCTGCAGGAGGTGCTGGCTTGCTGTTATGCACAATTCCTCTGACATTAACTTTTAAAAATCGCGCTCAACATGCTGTCGATGTTTATAATGAACAGACTAAAACATCAAGAATCAAGACCAGGTTTTATTTTCAAGGCAACCGGGCCGGCATGGTGATACAGTTCTAACGGGATAGATGTTTTTCTAATTCGAAAACAACTATTATCTTGTTAATTGTATCTTATGTAAATAACCTATCCATGACAGTTCTATCGCTCAAAAGAAAAACAGGTTTCTATTTAATCGGGATATTTATTTTGCTCGTGAGCTGTTCCGAAAGCCAGACAACAGATGCAAATGAGAGTTACACTCGCTGGTCTGGTAAGAAAGCAACATCAGATCTGAAAATTCACCATGGGCAATATTCTCAAACAGGAGGATTGTTTAAAGAGTACACACTTTTTCTTGAACTTGAACCTTCAGACGAATGGCGGGATGAATTTTTCAAGGAGAATGAACTGATTGCTGACGACGAAGACTGGTCATTACCTGAAGATGCGCCAGCATGGTTCAATCCAGATAAGAATTGCAAGCGCTGGAAATCTCCCCAGCCATTTGCAGAATCATTGTACCTTCAGGATCCTGCGACAGGTATCATGTTTATTTATGAAGTGCAATAAGGTCATTCATTGCACTATCGAAGAGAATCGATAGAAAGAGCAACTAGCTTGAATAACAGAATTATTTTGTGTTGGTGGTGAACTCAATTTTTTGCTGCTTGATATTCTTCTCAAACAGAAATAGCATAATGCCGTCTTTCAAACCAACCTCTGGCACCAGAATGTTGCTGGCATGAGCCCACGTCATTACCTTGAGATAGATATCGCTTGCAGGAACTATAACATCAGCACGATCGGGATTCATTTGAAGTTGGTAAATCCGATCTTCAATAGAGTAGCTCTCTATCATTGCCTTAATTTCTCTTACTTTTCTGATTGGCATTAACTTGCCGGGCTTGAGCATGGCAAGGTCAAAAATCTTACTGATGTTACCACCCGTTCCCACTGCAGTAACTTTGCCAAGTTCTTTTTTTACATTGTCCTTGATCCAGTGCTCCATGTCTTGCCATACAATAGGCTGATCAAAATTTTCGAGCACGCGCACAGAGCCGATTTTAAAAGACCGCGTTTTGATTTTTGATCCCCCGGTATACAAGTTTAATTCAGTGCTACCGCCTCCAACATCTATGTGCAGGTAAGTATCATCGGCGAGGTAAGAGGTAATAGCCCTGTTTACAAATTCAGCTTCACGATTGCCATCAATTATATTAATAGTAATGCCAAGCTCTTCTTCAACTTGTTTTGTTAATTCAAGACCATTTTCAGCCTCACGCATGGCAGAAGTTGCGCAGAACATAAAATCATCAACCTCATAAAGTTCAATCAAAAGCTTATAGGTGCGCATAAGCTTTTTAAACTTCTCAATGCTTTTCTCGCTGATACGTCCGGTGCTGAAAACATCATGTCCTAAGCGTAGGGGAAAACGCACATACTCCATTTTTTTGAAGAACACACGGTCGCCGTTCAATACCGAAGAGACCTGAAAGCGAATGGCATTAGAGCCGATATCAATAGCAGCGAGTTTCAAATATGTTTATGAGTTAATGATTTATTAATACACAACGTTACAACCTTGGAAAGAAGTATAGGGTCAAATACAAAACCTATCCCCATTTCCTGTATGCCGCACAAAATTATTAAAGTTTTTGAATACTTGTTGTTAAGCTTTTTTTTCATTGGATGTGATGACTCTACTTTCCCCAAAGAAGATGCCAATGGCTACAGGCCCGTCTACTCCGCTAATGAGCCTATAACGTTTGAGTTGGGTGTGCCAATCCAAAATCCAGACAAAGTGCTGAGATTTAAGAATTATTTATTAATTCACGATTCAAAGAAAGGAGTTCATGTTATTGATAATACCGACCCAACAACTCCTTTACGTATTGGATTTATCCGTGTGCCAGACAATACTGACATGGCGATTAAAGACAGCATACTTGTTGTAGATCATAGAAATAATCTGGTGTCTCTAAATCTGGCTAGGACGATTACAAAAATTAATGAAGTTTCCCGACTTAAAGTCTGGAAAATAACGGCTCCTCCGTATCATGCTAAATACTTTGAATGTGTGGATACAACGAAAGAAGTTGTTGGATGGATCGAAGCAAGATTACCAAACCCAACCTGTTATCGTCAATGAAAAACCCGAAGAGTATGATAATGAAAATACGGTTAGTGGCGACCACAGTTCTTACACTCAGCTTGTGTGTTGCGTTTGTTTTTATTTTAGAATCATGTTGTTGTGACCCGGAACCAGTTAATAACTATCAGCCACAGCAGCAAGGTTTTTTTACGATAACGGATAATTCTATTTATGCGTTGAACAATGAATTATTAAAAATTTATACACTTGATTCTGGAGTCATTCATTTCAAAGCATCCGTTGCTCTTCAGCGAAACAATCAAAATGATGGTAAAGCATTGTCGGCTACAGGCTCAACCGTAATAGCAGGAGAAACCCTATACAATGCATCTATGCATGAAAACCAGCTTCAAGGAACAAATGTGAATTATTATTCAGCATGTGATCCTATTATATTTAAAAACAACTTTGCATTTACTGTTAGCCGCTCTGGTTCTGAATGCTATGGCTATGATGAGTTAAGGGTTATTGATATTTCAGATCCGACATCGCCTAATTCAGTATTTAATTTATATCTCGAAACACCGTATAGCCTTGCCATTGATGGTGATGTGCTCTTTACTATTGGAGGTATGAACGGTCTTAAAGTTTTTGATATTCAAGATCCGACGAAGCCAACGTTGATAAAAGATTATCCGGATATTGATGGAACATATGTTTCTGCAGAAAGTGGAATTGTCATTGTAAGGAATAGCAATTCGTTGGAGCAATATGATTACTCTGACATCAACGATTTGAAATTGTTAAGTACTTTATCAATATTACAATGAAGAAAGTAATTCTGTTTTTTTGTTTTCTGACAGGTATCAGTCTAAATCTTTCTGCGCAAAATACTGAACATCGAAAGTATCGGTTTGGACAATCTATTATTAAGATAAGCCCTGCACATTTATTGGGTCACTTTCCCACAGCACAACTTGGATTAGAACAACGACTTACAGATAAAATTGCATTGCAGTGTGATTTTGGCGTAGCTATAAACTATGACAATTCTTTTCAGAAGAGAGATGTTGATATGCATGGCTACAAAGCAAAAATTGAACTACGAAGATACATACCAACACAATCATCTAATTGGAGATTTTTTGTTGCTCCTGAATTATGGTACAACCATATAGACTACAAAGCTACCAGAACATATCAGGTGCATGATGAAAGCCAACTTAATTACCTTCAATATCTAAAATCACCAGCTCACTATCGGGAGAGAAGCATTGCATTAAATATGGGAGCCGTTTTCACATCGGGCAGGTTTGTGATCGATTTTCAGGGTGGCGTTGCGACGCGTTTTATACGAAATAAGATAGTGTCACCAGGCTCTGGCTATGAAGTTCAATCTTCAGACAAGAATAACCTTGATATCTTCCACGAAGCAAAGTCTTTGAACACCATTCTTCCAACCTTTGACATTCGAGTGGGGTACATAATAAAATAGGAGACCTTCTTTTTCAAAATTTATTAATTGTTATCTTTCCAAAAAAAAGATAATCTGATGGCCTTTACCAATGCAATCTCTGAGACTAAAATTAATGTAAAACAAAACCGTTGGATACAACTTTTCATTCTTGTATTCTTTAGCATCTGGATTTCAACCTTCATTGGGACATCCGATTATAATAACTGGTTTTTAGAGAATGCTTTGGTATTCATCTTCCTTGGCTTTCTTGTTTTTACCTATAAGAAATATCAGTTCAGTGACCTGAGTTATTTGTTGATCTGTATCTATTTGTGTTTGCATGTTTATGGTGCCAAGTACACTTATGCAGAGAACCCGTTAGGCTACTGGCTTAAAGACACCCTTCATCTTGAGCGCAATCACTACGATCGTATCGTTCACTTTAGCTTTGGTTTTCTATTAGCATATCCCATGCGCGAAATGTTTTTGAGCTGGCTCAAGTTTCCGGTTTGGGTTGCCTGGGTATTGCCTATCGAGATCACACTTTCTGTAAGTGGATTTTATGAACTTATTGAGTGGGCTGTGGCCGATGTATTCTTTAAAGCGCAAGGTGATGCCTACCTTGGCACACAAGGCGATATATGGGATGCACAGAAAGATATGTTTCTGGCAACGCTTGGTGCCGCATTAGCCACTACTATAGTGTCTTCTATCAAAGGACTCTTCAAGATCAAGTAGTATCTCTTGATGCTTAACGCCTTTGAAGGCAATGCTTCGATACATGGAAGATTAGTTCCATCATCGGATAAAAAATAGTTTTGTCTTATTCGATTCTAATAGTTTTCTTTGCACTACTTATCCAGAAAGACCGAGGGACTGGGCCCGGTGACGTCTTAGCATCCTATTCAGATTGGTAGCTTATACCAAAGAGTGTTGTGCTAAATCCCTTTTCAACCATAGTTGGTTGGGAGAAGATAAGTAAACCCGCCATAATCGGGGCTCTCTGGATAGGCAAATGAAGGAGGGCTCTATGAAAACAATCGAAGACATTTTAAGAGAACGGATCGTTATACTGGATGGTGCTATGGGTACTATGATCCAACGGTATAAGCTTGAAGAAAAAGATTTCCGTAATGAACAGCTTAAGGATCATCCGCATCCTTTAAAAGGTAATAACGACTTGTTAAGCATAACAAGGCCTGACATCATCAAGGAAATTCACAAGCAATACTTCGAAGCTGGTTCAGATATCATTGAAACCAACACCTTTGGAAGTACAACCGTTGCTCAGGCTGATTATCACCTGGAACACCTTGTATATGAAATCAACTTTCAGGCTGCGAAGATTGCCAAAGAGGTTGCAACAGAATTCACAAACAAAGAACCTGATAAGCCACGCTTCGTAGCGGGATCAATGGGTCCAACAACCAAGCTAGCTTCTATGTCTCCAGATGTAAACAACCCTGGCTTCAGATCTATAAACTTCGATCAGCTTGTTGTAGCATTTAAAGAACAAGCCAAAGGCCTGATCGATGGAGGCTCTGATCTTCTCTTATTAGAAACCATAACTGACACGTTAAACGTTAAGGCTGCTCTGTTTGCCATTCAGGAATTATTTGAAGAGATGGGCAAACAAGTTCCGGTGATGGTATCAGGAACTATTACAGATGCCAGTGGCCGTATCCTTGCAGGACAAACAGCAGAAGCATTTCTGATTTCTGTATCGCATGTGCCTTTGTTAAGCATAGGTTTGAACTGTGCCATGGGTGCCTCGGCACTTCGTCCTTACCTGCAAGTGCTCAATGAGAAAGCACCTTTCTTCGTAAGTGCATATCCTAACGCAGGTCTACCCAACGAGTTTGGTCAATACGATCAGACAGCCGATGAAATGGCCAGCGAAGTTGAAGAGTATCTGAAAGAAGGACTGGTAAATATCGTCGGCGGATGCTGCGGCTCAACACCTGATCATATTAGAAAGATTGCCGAAGCTGCAAAGAAGTATAAGCCAAGAGTGATTGGTGAGTTGGTCGATGGTCAATAGAAATTAGTCCATGGTCTATAGTCTATAGTCCATGGTAAAGAAATACAAGCATTAAGAAACACACTTAAATAAAATGAGTTAGTCAATAGTCGATTGTCCACGGTGATATTATTGATCAGCCATGGACAATCGACCATCGACCATCGACTAAAATATGAACAAACCTCATACATTAAAACTTAGTGGATTAGAAGCTGTTGAAATATCCAGGGAGTCGAACTTTGTTAACATCGGCGAACGTACCAACGTAACGGGATCGGCCAAATTTCTGAAGCTCATCAAAGAAGATAAGTTTGATGAAGCTCTTGAAGTAGCGCTCGATCAGGTTAGAGGTGGTGCCCAGGTTATCGATGTGAACATGGATGAAGGGATGATAGACTCTGAAGCGGCCATGGTAAAATATCTTAACCTCATGGCGTCAGAACCAGAGATTGCTATTGTGCCGGTGATGGTCGATTCCTCTAAGTGGAACGTTATTGAAGCAGGATTAAAATGCTTGCAAGGAAAAGGTATTGTTAACTCCATCAGTATGAAAGGTGGAATACCTGAGTTTGTTCGTCAGGCAAAGTTAGTGAAGAAGTATGGTGCCGCAGTTGTTGTTATGGCTTTCGATGAAGAAGGTCAGGCAGATACGTATGAGCGTCGCATATCAATTTGTAAGCGGGCGTATGATATCCTGGTTGATGAAGTAAAATTTCCACCAGAGGATATTATCTTCGATCCGAATATTTTTCCTGTAGCAACAGGTATTGAAGAACACAGAAACTACGCACTTGATTTCTTTAAGGCGACAAAATGGATCAGAGAGAATCTTCCTTACGCGCACGTGAGTGGTGGCGTGAGTAACGTTTCATTCAGCTTCCGCGGAAATCAGAAAGTACGTGAAGCCATGCATGCTGCGTTCTTATATCATGCCATTCAAAATGGTATGGATATGGGGATTGTGAATCCCACGATGCTGGAGATTTACGATGAGATCAATAAAGAATTACTGGAGCGTGTTGAGGATGTGTTGCTGAATCGCAGAGACGATGCAACGGAACGCTTACTTGAATATGCTGAGACTGTAAAAGGTTCGGCCAAGAAAAAAGAAGTTGATGACGAATGGAGAAAAGGTACCGTTGAAGAACGATTAACACATGCGTTGGTAAAAGGTATCATCGATTTCATTGATGAAGACACCGAAGAGGCTAGACAGAAGTACGACAAACCCCTACATGTTATTGAAGGACCACTGATGAGTGGTATGAACGTAGTAGGTGATTTGTTCGGCGCGGGCAAAATGTTTTTACCGCAGGTGGTGAAGAGTGCCCGCGTAATGAAGAAGTCGGTTTCTTACCTCACACCATTTTTGGAAGAAGAGAAGAGAAAGAATGGTGGTGTTGAAAAACCAGCAGCAAAAATATTAATGGCCACTGTTAAAGGCGATGTTCATGATATTGGAAAGAATATCGTTGGTGTTGTATTGGCTTGCAATAACTATGATGTTGTCGATCTTGGTGTGATGGTTCCT
>DATJHZ010000439.1:0-3036 GCA_035493595.1 Cyclobacteriaceae bacterium
CTTATCGCAGAAATATGAATACTATACAAACAGAACAAGTTTCTTTTCATACTTCAGAAGAGAGGAGCCTACAAAATATCCTGACGAAGTTTTGAAGTATAGAAAGATGAGAGACTCTATGAATCAGTCTTTCTATACTAATCGATATAATACACAGCCATCCAATCCTCCTACACCGCAGGCACAGGTTTCACAACCTGCTCCTGTTGAGAAAGTCACTCCGGCCCCTGCAAGTAAGAGCGTTGCGAAAGTGACAGAGGACAAAGCAGCATTGAGGAAAAAAGAGATTGAGCGAAAAAGGATAGCACTGAATAAGTCGAAAATTGCTCGCAAAAAAGCTGCAATCAAAAAAAGACCAATACCCAAACCAGTAGTAAAAAAGAAAAAAGTTGAAATCAAGGCACCTGTAGTACCAAGGAAGAAAATCAATCTTGATTCGTTAATAGCCCACCGGGTCGATAGCGTCTTTAATCTGAAAGCAACAACCGAAAATTATCAAAACGCCGCCAATGCTGCGCGTCAGGCAAAAGGGCAGCTTCAGAACAGTAATAACAATGTAGAATCCTATGTCAGTGAAATGAGAGTATTCGAAATTCAGTGGCATAAGATTATTGCTAATTCCATGGCTTGTATTGCTATGTTTTTAATAGGAGCGCCCTTAGGCTCCATCATCAAAAAAGGTGGCTTGGGTGTGCCGTTCTTAGTATCAATACTATTTTTTATAGTGTATTATGTAATGAACATGATGGGTGAAAAATGGGCCAAGGCCGGAACGGTAGATGTATTTACAGGGGTATGGGGGGCTGATTTTATCTTATTTATTGTCGGGATCTTGTTCTTACGTCAGGCCCGGGCTGATGCTCGCCTCTTTGATGCTGACTCTTATCTGGTTGGAATCGATAAACTAAAGCGCAAGTGGAAGGGCAGAAAGAGCTTTTTTGTTACTCCTGTGAAAGCCTGAGAATAGCAAAAAACTGAGGCTATTTGGAGATTTCTAACATTTTAACGTATCTTTGCCGCCTGTAAAAAAGAATAATATAATTTTTGCGATGTATCTATCTACTGTAATTAAGCAAGATCTGTTTAAGTCACATGGCTTAAGCAAAAAGAAAGAAGACACAGGATCGGCTGAGTCTCAAATTGCCCTGTTCACACACAGGATCAATCATTTGACTAGTCATTTGAAGGAAAACAAGAAAGACTTTTCTACCCAACAAGGACTCCTCAAGTTGGTAGGTAAGCGCAAGAAGCTCCTTAACTATCTCATGAAGACCAATATCACAAGATACAGGTCGATTTTAGCTGAGCTGAACTTAAGAAAATAACATACCGGGAACCTACTTTTAGGTTCCCTTTTTACTTTATTCGAGGTAGCTTCTTCACAGGGGCTACCTTTAACCTATTTTATATGAACGTAACATCAAAGAGTTGTATGCTGCCTGATGGCCGCGAGATTTCCATTGAGACGGGCAAACTCGCTCGTCAGGCCGATGGTTCTGTAGTGTTGAGGATGGGAAATACCATGTTGCTAGCAACAGTAGTATCTTCTCAGCAAGGTAAAGAAGGTGCCGATTTTCTTCCACTTTCTGTTGATTACCAGGAGAAATTTGCTGCCACTGGTAAAGTACCCGGAGGTTTCTTGAAACGCGAAAGCAAGCTTTCTGATTACGAGGTTTTGATCAGCCGTTTGGTTGACAGAGCTATTCGTCCATTATTTCCAAGCGACTACCACGCTGATACACAGGTTATGATTTATCTGATCAGCGGAGATGAGGATGCCTTGCCAGATTCTTTGGCTGCCTTTGCAGCTTCTGCTGCTATATCAATCTCTGATATTCCATTTCAGGGCCCAATCTCTGAAGTGAGAGTTGCCCGTGTTGATGGCAAGTTTGTTATCAACCCTACAATGAAAGAAAAAGAACGCGCCGATATCGACTTGATGGTTGGTGCTTCTATTGAAAATATTCTGATGGTAGAAGGTGAGATGAAAGAAGTTAGCGAAGATGAAATGCTTGAAGCATTGAAACTTGCTCACGACGCCATCAAAGCTCAATGCCAGTTGCAAATCGATCTTGCTGTTCAGTTAGGTAAAACTGTTAAGCGTACTTATAGCCACGAAGTTCATGATGAAGAACTTAAAGCTGAACTTTGGAAATTATTATATGACAAGGCTTACGAAGCTGCCTGCCTGTTAACAAAAGACAAGAAGGAAAGATCTAAAGCTTTCTCTAAAGTGTTAGATGATTACTTTGCTTCTCTCCCAGAAGATTCAACAGTAAACAAGGATCTGGCTAAGCATTACTATCACGATATCCAGAAGAAAGCTGCCCGTAACCTTGTGCTTAACAAGAACGTGCGGTTAGATGGTCGTAAGACAACGGAGATCAGACAAATCTGGAGTGAAGTAGATTATCTTCCTTCAACTCACGGCTCAGCGCTTTTTACCCGCGGTGAAACACAATCATTATCAACTGTTACGTTAGGTACTAAACTTGATGAGCAGATGATTGATGGTGCGATGTATTCAGGTACTAATAAATTCATTCTTCATTATAATTTCCCTGGCTTTTCAACAGGTGAAGTAAAACCAAATCGTGGTCCGGGACGTCGTGAAATTGGTCACGGAAACCTGGCATACCGCGCCTTGAAGCAAATCCTTCCACCGGATAACGAAAACCCTTACGCTATTCGCGTTGTGTCTGATATCCTGGAATCAAACGGATCATCTTCTATGGCAACTGTATGTGCCGGTTCATTGGCATTGATGGATGCTGGTCTTCCTGTAAAGGGACCTGTTTCCGGTATTGCTATGGGTATGATTTCTGATAGCGAAACTGGTAAGTATGCAATCTTGTCTGATATTCTTGGTGATGAAGATCACCTGGGTGATATGGACTTTAAAGTAACGGGTACTGAAAAAGGTATCACGGCTTGCCAAATGGACTTGAAAGTTGATGGTCTGACATACGATGTTTTAAAAGAAGCATTATTACAAGCTAAGGAAGGTCGTCTTCATATTCTGAACGAAATGAAGAA
>DATJHZ010000440.1:0-4072 GCA_035493595.1 Cyclobacteriaceae bacterium
AGAATCCTTAAAGATTGATATGTAATAGTTCAATGCCTCTTCTGCATTGTCATTGAACCATAAAAACGGAGTTATCTTTTGCATAAAAATAAAAGTTAGTGATTTGTTTTAGTTAAGTCAAAAATGTCTCGCATTGTTGACAGAACAAACTTACGTTCTCAATCCCACCTTATCATAGTGTGAAAACGACAATTTACAGGGCAATTTCCGACAGCTCTAATGTCTAATAACCCAATAACTAATTCTAGCAACTAAATAAAAAATTCCAATCACCACTAGGGGTATCTCTTTTTACAATTGTCTTAAAGGCATAGAAACAAAAAATTAAAACTATGAACCTTACTCAACAGAATAAGAGAAAAAGAACACGTATGATGATGACGGTGATGATGGCCACACTCTCTATTATCTGTGCGTATAAATCCAATGCCCAATCAACAGACAACAAGAAGTCGATTCATGTGGGTCTGATCTATCCCATCAGCAATCATGGAGCGCGTGCTGGTGAATATACAAATGTGTTTTCGTTGAATGGCATAGCCGGTGTATCGCACGAAGAGACAAGTGTAAGCGTGGCCGGTGTTACAAATGTTATCAAGGAGAATGGCAGTGGCGTTCAGATAGCTGGAGTTTCCAATCATATTCATAAAAAAGCAGAAGGCGCACAGATTGCCGGTATGATCAATACGTATGAAACAGCTAATGGAACTCAGATTGCTGGCTTTGGAAATATTGCTTCTGATTCAGTAGAGGGCACACAGATTGCTGGATTTATTAATACAGCAGGCAGCATAAATGGATTTCAGCTTGGAGGTTTTATAAACACAGCAAATTATGTTGATGGAATTCAGACGGCTGGGTTTATTAACATTGCTAAAAAAGTAAAAGGAGTTCAACTCGCGGGCTTCATCAATATTGCTGATAGCAGTGAATATCCTATCGGGATCATTAACATCATTAGCAATGGAGAACAAAGTATTAGTGTAACCACAGACGAAACACTCACTACACTGGTATCATTCAGATCAGGCAGCAGAAAACTCTATGGCATATTGGGGATCGGTGCCAATTTTAAAAACTCGACAGATGCTTTTGCACTTGAAGCTGGTATCGGCGCCAATCTTTTGAACAAACCTTCTTTCAGACTTTCAGCCGAAGCTGTTACCATTACATTGACTGGATTTAATGGTGGCGGTTATCAAAGAAATTCATTGCGCATCATGCCCTCTGTAAAGGTTACTGACCGAATTGAACTCTTTGGCGGACCAACACTAAGTTATGTACAAACCAATACAAAAGATGGAAGGGAATTAATGAAACACAGCATCTGGGACAATGGCCATCACGACTTGCGCGGGTTTACAGCAGGAGCCACAGGCGGAGTGAGATACTTATTAAAGTAATGAATTATAAGAGCTACAGATGATTTCATTAGCCCCTGAATAAAAAAACAGATAATCAGTGTTAGCGAAAAAGATTTTTTTGCTTAGCTTGCATCATCAAATGAAAAACAACAATCTAAATATCGCCGTCGCCATTGCCGCAGTCGTAAACCTGTGCAGGGCTTGGCATATTTGATTCTTAAAATAATAAGAAAATTCAAAACCCGGGTTCTGCAAAGGATTCGGGTTTTTTGCTTTTAAAGTCATACTATATGAATGCTATAGTTAACATTCTTCTTGCCGCAGTCGCCGCCGTCATTATTAAACTATTGACCGGGTGATTGTGTGTTTACTTTTCAAAACAACAAAAGCCTGGTAAACCACCAGGCTTTTTTTATGTGTAACATCCAACAAACAATGATAAATTATGCAAACTTCAACAAACACATCTTATCGCTTTTCTAATCGGGTTGGTAACATTCCCAAGTCATTCATTCGTGAGATCCTTAAAATTACAGCGCAACCTGATGTTATTTCATTTGCAGGCGGTCTGCCAAATCCTGCCTCCTTTCCCATCGAAGCAATCAGGCAGGCAACATCAAAAGTATTATCCAATGATGGAGCCAATGTTTTACAATATGCGCCTTCAGAAGGTTATATGCCTCTACGACAATATATCGCCGACCGATATGCGCGAAAAGGAATGCAGGTAAGTGCTCATGAAATACTTATTACCAATGGTTCTCAGCAAGGCCTGGATTTAATTGGTAAAGTTTTTATTAATGAAGGAGACAACGTAATTCTCGAAAAGCCGAGTTATCTCGGTGCCATACAATCTTTCTCAGCTTATCAACCCAGTTTTTTAACAGTACCCCTATTAGATGATGGTGTTGATACTCTTGAGCTGGATGAACTCCTGAAGAATAAAGATGCCAAGCTTTTTTATGCTATACCCAATTTTCAAAATCCTACCGGCATAAGTTACTCCGAAATAAAAAGAAAACAGGTAACTGAAAGTATATTGCAATCACAAACATTACTTGTAGAAGATGATCCCTACGGAGATATAAAATTCACAGACAAAGAATATGCTCCGATCAAAAAATATGTTAAGGACAGGGGAATACTATTAGGTTCATTCTCAAAGATAATTTCGCCTGGCATGCGCATGGGTTGGATTGTCGCAGCCCCAGAAATCATTGAGAAGTTGCTGCTTGCTAAACAAGCTTCTGACCTTCACAGCAATTACTTTACACAGCGCGTTATTTATCAATTTCTGATGGATAATAATCTCGATGATCACATTGCAAAAATCATTGATCTTTATAAGACGCAAAAGGAATATATGATTAACTGCATGAAACAACATTTTCCGGATGAAGTAAGGTTTACAAATCCAGAGGGTGGCATGTTTATCTGGCTTACTCTCCCCTCACTTATGTCCTCGTACGTTTTACTTGATCATGCTGCTAAAGAGAAACTGGCCTTTGTTCCTGGCAAGGTTTTTTATCTGGATGATGCCGTGAACAATACATTGCGCATCAACTATTCAAATTCAAATTTTGATGAAATCGAAAAGGGTGTTAAGATTCTTGGAAGAATAATTAAAACTTTAATTAGTAAGACAAATATTAGTGTTCTCGAAATTAATCCGTAATCATCAGTTATTAGTTAATCGACTTACGCTGTCAAGTCTATAAATCCCGAAGGGATGATATGATTATAGAAAATATTATTGCGTCTTTCATGAAAACCCTGAAAGGGTGATATTATGTCACTCCTTTGGAGTTCGAATTCATAGCAATCCCTGCATTCTATAATCATATCAGCCCTTCGGGCTTGGTTGGTACTGCAGGGCACACAGAGACCTGAATATAAAACCTCAACGGTCTTGACATCCTATGCTTTTGAATAGTGTGATTTTAGATTTAACGAAACATCTGCGTCGACTACAAATTATTCTTGAAAATTATTGGAATAATAAACAGGCTATTTAATCAACATAGACGCATCAGAGGGTTAATAAAAAAGGTTGCTGGCTATATTTTGCCAGCAACCTTCATTATAATACTAATGTGAATCTATCCTTTTTCAGTAAAGGCTTTCACTTCAACTTTAGGCTTATTACGATATGCTATTTTAGTAATGAGCACAAATAATGTAGGCACTACGAAGATGGCCAGCGAACTTGCCGCAAGCATTCCTCCTGCTACTGTCCATCCAATTGTTTTACGTGCTTCAGCGCCTGCACCAGAAGAGAACGCCAACGGCATTACTCCAAGGATGAATGCGAGCGAAGTCATGATAATAGGACGAAGACGAAGTTTTACAGCATCTAATGTTGCCTCCACTATTTCCATACCTCTATCAACACGTTCCTTAGCAAACTCTACAATAAGAATGGCATTCTTGGCCGCGAGACCTATCAATGTTATTAAACCAATCTGTGCGTAGATATTGTTCGTCAAACTAGTCATAAAGGTCAATGTTAAGATAGACCCGAATGCACCAACCGGTACAGCAAATAATACAGAGAATGGAACAGACCAGCTCTCATATAATGCTGCCAGGAATAAGAAGACGAACACAATGGATATGGCGAAGATCAATCCTGTACTATTACCGGCTTTAATCTCTTCACGACTCATTCCACCAAATTCATAACTATATCCTACTGGTAAAACCTGATC
>DATJHZ010000441.1:0-9280 GCA_035493595.1 Cyclobacteriaceae bacterium
GAACTGGTAAATCCGGAAATACTGGAAAGCGCACCGCTATACCTCAAAATCAAAAAAATGATCAAAAAGGTTAGCCACGGTCTTAGCAGCCTGAATATTCTTATAACTTTTTGATTCTGAAATAGTTCTTTCATTTTGGCTTGTTAATTGCGAGCGGTTTGCTCAAATGTCATGATGTTTATTTAATTTCGAAAGTTAATCACTATTTGAAGATGACAAAAATTGCTCAATTCAAGTTCATAGTTCTGTTGTTTTTTTGCACGTCTGTAGGGTTTGCACAAAAAGTTAAGTATAAAGAGTTGTTTGGGCTGCTCAGTTCCAAGCAATATGAACAGGCTGAACCCTTTTTGAAGCGGTATTTGAAGGATAACGATGATAATCCAAATGCCTTTCTATTTATGGGCATTATTTTTCAGGAGAAGGCTTCCAAAAACGACGTATTAAAGCAGACAAGTCTCGCAATAGCCAATATGGATTCCGCAATCATATTTTATGATAAGGCCTATAAGACTATTACAGAAAAGGAGATTAAAAGAAACGATGAATATTATCAGGCTTACAATCGGCGAGATCTGCGCACAGGTGAGTTTGGGGTAAAATTATCGGATGTGCAATTCGATCTGGAAAAAAAGAAGGAGGGACTGCGTGAGCGAATTGATAAAGTTAAAATGGTAAAATACTATTTTGTGTTTGCTGATAGTCTTTCTAAAAGTTCGACCAAACTGTATAAAACTATTCAGGATGGTTACGCAGACGAGAAGCAATTCTATTTGAGATCAGACGAAAATCTGATTGCTAAACTAAAAGCATTGTCAATTCGATTTGACTCCTGCACAAAGATGTTTGATAATTATAAGAATAGTGCATCCCTTCTGGGCAAGATTGGATATAACCAGGCACTTACTCTTAATGACATCAAGAATTTTAAAAAGGATGGTTCAAGCGTTGCTGACTTTTATTCGGATGACATTCAGTCGTGGGATTATAAACGATTTGCCACAGATGCCTTAGGTGTTATTGAGAAGGAAGTTCTTCCTATGCGTGACAATCTGGTTAACTATGACATTGAGATTAACAAGCTTCGTGAGAAAATGAGTCACGATTCAGTTTCTGTTAAAAGTGACTTAACCAAACTCATTGAACAGCTTTTGTTAAGTCAGCTTAAGAAGTTTGATCCGTCGCCACTTCCTATGCATATCTTCGGAGTTAAGATTGCTGATCTGGAATACAGGTCTTCACTAATTGAACATAAGAGTTTCAGAGATTCAGCCGATATTAAATTGCACCTCGGTCTTATCAAATCCGAGATGACGAGTCTTCAAAAACTGGATAGCATTTCAGAGCATTTGATAGCACTGGATATGGATGAAGAAATTCTTAACTATAATCACTTTATAACAAATACATTTAGTAACAGCATTATATTGAAAAGCTATATCAAAGCACTTAATGAATATGCTGAACGTGAAAAGCTATTGAAGACAAAAGAATTGAAAGGTTATCAGGAATCTTTAAACTGGTTAATCAATGGATTGGATTCAATACCTCTTGCGACTACAAACAAACCTTCAAAGTTTAAACCGTTAATAACGATAGAGGATAAGTATACCTCTGGTCTCTCATACACAGATTCGTTAAGTGCTTTAGGATATTTTTACAACATACCGTTATCTCATAAACCTCAGATCAAGGTTAGTTATCCTGTTGATAAAAATAATTTTAAGCTAAGACGGTTACCTTATATCAAGGCCTTATCTTTTTCTGATGCGGCAGGACAAATATTCTTCGTGGCAACTTACTCTGAACGTGCAGAGAAGGAAAAGTATCCAGTATCAATTGCTAAGATTTATAAATCGGATGGTTTAGCATGGAGCACTAATTATTCATTTGGATTTATTCCAAGGAATATCACATTCAAATCTGAAACAGGTGAACTTACTGTTGCTGGTGATGCAGCACAAGTTGTGATTGATAAGAATGGAAAGATGCTTAAGTAAAAGAAGCTATTGAAAAGATTAGGAGAAAGCTTAATCGTTGTTGCCAACAAGCTTCTTCCAGTCCTGATAACGCATGTCAATACGCGTTCTCAGGCGTTCGTAATTTTCCCAGCTGTCGGTAACGTGATATATAGATGGTAACATCTTTACCAGAATCTCATCGTAATCTCCTCTGTAAAGACCACCGCCATAGTAGTAGTATGTAAACATATTGCCAGAGCGGCTGAATAATTCGAAGCCAAGATATCCATCCCAGATTTCACTTAGAATGGTACAAGAAATCTCTCTTCTCTTAAATCTGAAAATCTGATTGGAAGCTTCGTCTTCAAAGTATTCTGAATACAAACCTGTATCAATAATCCATCCCAAGTACATGCCAATGTGTACATAAGCTTGTTCGATAGGAAGTGAGTCTGGGAAGTTGCCAAGAAAGTGGCTCTTCGCATTGTCATAGATGGTTTTTTGAATCTCCGCTTTTCTTTCCATATAACAATTATAACTTTGATTAACCACTTTAACAAACAAAACCTACATTTTATAGTAAGATAGAACGTTTGTTTAGTGGAAGAATAAGTACCCTACAAATATGGCTGCGATAACTCCAGCGGCATCCGCAATAAGACCTGCAGAAAGTGCATAACGGGTTTTTCTAACACTTACAGATCCGAAGTATACAGCCAAAATATAGAATGTGGTTTCAGCACAACCTCTGAAAATACTACTGAGGTTAGCAGCGAATGAATCGGGTCCAAATGTTTTAGAAACTTCAATCATCATAGCGCGCGCACCTTGGCCAGTAAGTGGTTTAAGAAATGCAACGGGTAAGGCATCAACAAAATCTGAATTAAAGCCCAGGTAATCTGTTGTTAGTTTTATTCCATCGGTTATTAATGTCAACGCACCTGATGCTCGGAATACACCTATACCCACGAGGATGGCGATAAGAAATGGAATGATCTTTATGGATGTTTCGAAACCTTCTTTTGCACCTTCAACAAATGTCTCAAACAGTGGAATTTTTCTAAACAATCCAAGCAAAAGAAATGATACGATAATCGTTATAATTATGATACTTGTTATTAGTGTAGACTGCCGTTGGAGTTCTTCGTTTGTTAGTGTCGCAAAGTACATAACGGCCGCGCCAATGATTGCTATTAAACCTGCTATGTAACCAAGCAGAACCGGATCTAATAGTTTGATCTTTTGCTTGAAACTTAAATAGATGAGTCCCACAATAGTTGAGCAAAATGTAGCAATGAGCGTTGGTATAAAAATGCTGGTAGGGTTTAAAGAACCTACTGTGGCACGGTCGGCAATGATGGCTAGAGGGATTACCGTTAGTCCACTGGTATTTAACACAAGAAACATTATTTGGGCATTAGACGCTGTTTCTTTATTTGGGTTAAGTTCCTGAAGCTCTTTCATGGCCTTCAATCCGAGTGGTGTTGCGGCGTTATCAAGCCCAAGAATATTGGCGCTAAAGTTCATGATTATTGATCCTGTTGCAGGATGATCTCTTGGAACTTCCGGAAATAATCTGCTAAAGAATGGGCCGACTATTTTTGATAATATTTTAACGATGCCACCGCGTTCGCCAATCTTCATAAGCCCAAGCCATAGCGACATCACACCTGTCAATGATATAGAGATTTCAAAACCAGTCCGGGCCATATCAAAAGTGGATTGAAGCAAGGCCGGGAATACAGAACTATCCTGAAAGAAAATCAGCTTAAAGAGAGCAACTACAAATGCAATTAAAAAAAAGGAAACCCAGATATAATTCAGAGCCATTAATTTGGTATTAATTATTCAGTAAAGATTTAAGAAAGAAAATCAATCTTTAAAGATTTTCCTATTAACTATTGAAGAGATTAAGAATATGGCATGCCGCCATGCCTGCAGTTTCAGTTCGAAGCCTGCTTTTGCCAAGGCTTACTTTTTTAAAGTTGTACTGCAATGCAAGCGTCAATTCAGTTTCTGAAAAATCTCCTTCAGGCCCAATGAGTACCAAATATGAAGCGTCATGCGTTATCATATTTTTCAAATGATCGGGATTGGTTTGATCAACGTAGGCAATGAATTTTTCGTGTTCTGTACTTTGCCTGATGACATCGTTAAGTTTGATGATGCCATTTATCTGAGGTAACGTAGCCTTTAAGGATTGCTTCATGGCACTAACAGCAACGCGCTCAAGTCTTTCCGTTTTAAGATGAACTCGTTCTGATTTCTGACAGGCAATGAGAGTTATTTTATCAACACCAATCTCAACGGCCTTCTCTACAAACCACTCAATCCGATCTGTATTTTTTGTTGGAGAAATTGCAATGTGAATGGAGTAGTTGTTTTTTGCTTCTGCAGTTTGTGAAGTTATAGTAAACTGACATTTTGCTGGGTCTGCCTTTGTAATGGAGGCGTCATAGAAGATGCCCTTACCATCAATTAACCTGATTACATCGCCAACGTTTTTGCGCAGAACTCTTACAGCATGTTTGGATTCATCAGCGTCGAGATGAAATACGCCTTCGGGTAATAGAGGTTGATAGAAGAGATTCAATCTTTAGCTGTATTGTTGCTTCAGGTTCGCTACCAGATTTACATAATCCTGCATAGCAGCTTCTTTGGATTTTCCTTTTAGCTCTTCCCATGCGCTATATTTGGCGATAGCCTTGAAATCAAAACCGCCTGGTTTTTCATCAGAGACATCTCCTTCGGTAGATTGCTTGAACAGAGCGTAGAGTTGTAATAACTCTTCATTGTTTGGTCTTTTTGGTAATTCTTTTGACTGTGCAACTGCGGTATCAAATTGTTCTTTAAGATCCATGCAATGAAGAGTTAATTTTAATAAATGTTATCGGCTTTTAATGTCAACGTAAGGTCTGAGTTTTTCGCCGGTATAGATCTGACGAGGTCTGCCTATTGGTTCTTTATTCTCGCGAAGTTCTTTCCACTGAGCGATCCAACCTGGAAGACGTCCCATGGCAAACATTACTGTGAAGAGTTCAACAGGAATGCCGAGTGCTCTATATATAATGCCTGAATAGAAATCTACGTTGGGGTAAAGTTTGCGTTCAACGAAATATGAATCTTTAAGTGCAGCTTCTTCAAGCTTCTTGGCGATCTCCAGAATAGGATCGTTCACACCCAGTTTATTCAACACATCGTCTGCAGCTTTTTTAATGATCTTGGCACGTGGGTCAAAGTTTTTGTAAACGCGATGACCGAATCCCATCAAACGGAACCCACTGTTCTTATCCTTAGCCTTGCTCATCCACTTGTCAGTGTCGCCACCGTCTTTCATGATGTTTTCCAGCATAACGATAACCTCCTGGTTAGCACCGCCGTGTAGTGGTCCCCACAGGGCGTTGATACCAGCTGAGATAGAAGAATATATACTAGCCTTTGATGATCCTACAATACGTACCGTTGATGTTGAACAGTTCTGTTCGTGATCAGCATGAAGAATTAAAAGTTTATCCAGTGCATCAGCTACTACCGGATCGATTTCATAATCCTCAGCCGGAAGGGCGAACATCATTTTCAGGAAGCGAGAACAGTAGTCTAATTTATTATCAGGGTAGTTCACCGGATGCCCAACAGCATTTTTGTAAGCCCATGCAGCGAAGGTTGGCATTTTGGCCAGCGACCTTACGATACTTAGATAGACGCCTTCTGCTGATCTGTTAGGATCTAGTGATTCAGGATAGAATGCTGTCTGCGAACAGAACAGTGAAGCCAGGACACCCATTGGATGAGCTGTTGACGGAAATCCATCCAATATTTTTTTAACATCCTCATGAACAAGGGTGTGTGTTTTTATATCGTGTGTGAATTTGTTGAGCTGGGTCTGATTAGGAAGATCTCCGAAGATCAACAAATGAGCAACTTCCAGAAAGGTAGACTTTGCGGCCAGATCTTCGATGGAATATCCTCGATACCGGAGTATTCCGTTATCACCGTCAAGGTAAGTTATAGCACTGGTAGTTGCACCAGTATTCTTGTAACCCAGGTCTAAGGTAATAGCCCCACTTTGATCACGCAGCGAACTTATATCGATCGCTACTTCATTTTCTGAACCAACAACAATTGGAAGGGTGTACGACTTACCGTCGATGATTAATTCCGCAGTTTTAGACATGTTTAATTGTATTTTTTACAGCGTTTTAAAGATAAGGGATAGAATCATCCCGAAACAAAATATGTGATTAAAAAATCTTTGAATTTTGCATTCGGTATAATTCCGAAAAAAACTTCGGCTCTACGCGATAAGTTCCTTTAGCCGTTAATTGTTTCCAAGAATTAAAGGCATACCATCTTTACCAGACCCGATAACAATGACTTTTGAATTGGGAGATTTTGAAAGCTCTAATGTGGCTTCAATTCCTCTCATTTTTAAGAGCTTGTCAGTTAAGCTGTTATTGATGATGTTGTTGGCTCGTGACTCACCTTCAGCGGCAATTCGTTTACGCTCGGCTTCACTTTTCTCCTTATCGAGTCTGAACTGGTAGGCAAGAGCTTCCTGTTCTTGTTGGAGTTTGCTTTCAATGGCAATCCTGATCTGGTCAGGCAAAACAATAGAGCGAATCAAAAGCGCCACCATATTTACATTGTTGGCTAACAGTATCTTTTCAGACTCTGCCTTGATGGTAGCCTCAACCTCGGCGCGTTTAGTGGAATAGATTTCTTCAGCTGTGAATCGTCCCATAACCTGTCTCACTGTTGATCTTACCTCGGGAACTACCAGTACGTTAACAAAGTCCGTGTTAAACTTCTCGTAGATGTAACCAATCTTCTCAGGCATGGGATTGAACCTTACCGTAACATCAACATGAATGGAAAGACCGCTCTTATCAAGTACATCCATGTTCTCGTCTTTGGAAGTTTCCTGAACGTTGTAAATGTAGATGTCATTCCATGGAGCTTTTGCGTGAAAGCCTGGTTGAATGATGTTGTCTTTATCCAGACCGTCATTGGCAAATTTTCTGAAGATTACAGCACGCTGTGTTGCGTTGATCGTAAAGAAGATACTTGAGGAGACGCCAAACAATACAAACAAGGCAATGACAGCAACGACAATTATAGGTACAATTCTTCTATTCATAATGTTGGTTTGGGGTTGGTTTAGTCGGTTGATTCGGAGTCAGGCTTCGGAGGCCTTGGAAGGCCCATAAGTTTACCTATGATCAAAACTACAAATAAATTGCTCCATAAAGCTTCGAGCACACTAATGTTTCTGATTATTCTTGCAGCATTAGGATGCCCGGGATCCATTCCACCGAGGATACTTAAACTATAGGTAATGCATTCAGAATAATTTGCAAACCCCAGCTCCATAGTTTCACCGAGGCTGTCGGGTTTGATAATGCATAGAAGGTGATAGAGGCTTCCGAAGGAAAGACCGATCATAAGGAACACACACGCTGAACCCCAGAGCTTGTCTGATGTGAGGTATTGCCCTGAGAATATATCGCGTATAGCAAATCCTATTATTGTAATCTCAATAGGGAAGTAAGGTCCGTGAAGCGCCATGTAAAATAGCTGACGGTCTTTAATGTCAATGATTTTATAGAATGGAAACTCACCCAAGACACCAATGATCACAATGCCAATGAGTATGACGAGAAAGGTATTAAGCAAGAGCTGGTTTGAAGTAAAGTTTCGTAGTAAATCCCAGAGGAGAAATGAGTACAGCGTGCCAAAGAATAGAAAGATTGTAAGTACAAATTTACCGGGTAACGTTGATGCCCCGTTTATGATAAATTCCGATAATGTAAGACCAAGGGTAATGATGATGATTTGATTGATAACTACGTTTTGATAATCTCGTTGCTTTTCACGTTGCCGCTCGGTCAGCGTAAGATTGATCAGCTTCTTGAACATAAGGTGGATTTGAATTATAATTTACCAACTTGGCTGATATTTAAAAATATGATTGTACTTAATGTTTAAATCATATAGATTGAGGCATAGACAAGCAAGCAGATTGAGAAAGCAGATTGTATACTTTATTATTTTTTTTGCAGGATGCATTAGTAATATCGAGGCGCAAAGTCTTTACCAGATAGATAGTTTAAAAGGTCTGTTGAAGAAGAGCTTATCGGCTCAAAAAAGGATTGATGTTTTAAATGAATTATCGTTTGCCTTATATGACAATAGTGATAGCATTGCTTTTTACTATGCAAATCTTTCACTTAAAGAAGCAGAGAAAGCTGGCTATCAGACAGGAGCGAGGTACGCCTGTACATTAATTGGTATCGGCTATGCGGGCCTGGGACAATTAGATGAAGCGCTGTCGTATTGCAAGAAATCCCAACACATAAATGCAAATCTTTCGCGTGATCTGGTAGGATATAACCTGACCGTTATGGGTAATGTTTATAGTAGTATGGGCAGCTATGATTCCGCCCAGTATTATTACAAACTTGCCATCGAGACAATTGGTAAAACAGGAAGCGCTTATTATCTAAGCTCTGCATATCAGAATCTTGCAGGCGTCATGATTATCCAATGGCGAAATACTGAAGCGTTAAGATATCTTGATAAAGCTGACAGTCTTTCTTTACGAGACAAGAAAGATAATTTTGTTCACCTTTCTATCCTGGCTCTATATGGAGAGGTCTATGAAAATCTACTGGATTTCGCTAAGGCTGAAGCTTATTTTAAACAAATGTATACGGAGGCTAAGCAAGGTGTTGATACCTATCACCTGGTTCAATCTCATTTGAATTTTGCCGAACTCTCCTATAGACGAGGTGATTTCTCAGAGTCGCTGTTACATAGTTTTGATGCGTTGAAAGTTACAGAAACCTATAGCTCAAAATCATTGAGAGCATCGGTATTGATAAAGATTGGTTTGGCGTATGAGGAGTATTCACAATTTGATCTGGCAACTTCTTACTTTTTTGAAGCATTGAAAATTACAGAGAGCATTAAATTTAAACGAGAGACCGCTGAAATTTATAGCGAACTAGCCTGGGTATATAAAGAGCAAAAGAATTATGATGTGGCGCTGGACTACATTAACCGAGCCCAGGTTATTCGTGAGATGATCAATGACCAGCAAGGCGTATCAAATTGCCTTAACATAAGAGGATTAATATTTTTCCAGCAGAAGCGATATGATAATGCCATTTCAGAATTGGAGAAATCTGTTCACATCAGAGAACTGATCGGTCATATAGAAGGAGTTTCGGCATCTACTTTTAATTTAGCCCTGGTTTATGCTGAGATCAACAGGGTAGATAAGGCTATTGAGTATCAGTTGAAAGGAATTGACATAGAAGAAA
>DATJHZ010000442.1:0-3394 GCA_035493595.1 Cyclobacteriaceae bacterium
TGCTGGTGCAGCTGTGATGGGCTCTGCAGAGACACGTGGTGATAGCAGGGCAAGAAAAGCGGCTGAAGGTGCATTGTCCTCACCGTTGCTTGATAACCGTGACATCATGGGTGCTCAGAAAATTCTTCTCTCCATCATCTCAGGTGTGGAGGCAGAATTACAAATGGATGAGTTAACAGAGATAACAGAATATATTCAATCACAAGCTGGTGATGATGCAGAAATGATTTTTGGTCACGGAGTTGATGATGAGCTTGGAGATCGCATAAGGGTTACCGTTATTGCAACGGGTTTCTCAACAGAGAATAAATCTGAGATAAGAAAAGAAAGCGGTTCATCTAAAAAAGTGCATGAACTTGATCGTGGTCAAACATGGTTGTTCACACCAGATAACTCTATTAATGAAAATGGTGATCTGAAACTAAGACGCAAAGAAGACGAACGTAAAGGTGGTGAAGAGAAACCAGCAGAACGTGATATTGTTTTCTCTGGTCCATTTAATTCTAAAGCGGAATTTCATGAAGAAGATGAAGATCAGGGAGAAGATAGTTTATTTAAAGATGATGAGTTTGACTCTCAGATAAAATATTCTGATCAGGTTATTGATGATGATGGCATGATGGGTTTAAGAACAACCAAAGAGAGATTACAACAACAGGCTAAAGAAAGAAAAGAACATCTTGGTCAATCACGCAAGCAAGAGATGACTAAAGAAGAGTTCAGTGAGAAATGGGCATTGCCTGCATATTTGCGTCGTGGTGTGAAGATGAATGATGTACCTCACTCATCAGAGCCATTCATCTCCAAGTATAATTTGAATGATGACAATAGCATTTTAGGGAACAATAAGTTCTTGCATGATAATGTCGATTAAGGTAAGAAGTCAAAGGAACGAAGTACGAAAGCAACGTCGTACCTCGTACTTCAAACTTCGTACCTAATCAAAGGTATGGCATTTCCGGTACGACTGGTTCTTTACTCCATTCGTAGTGGTTGTTGGTGGTAAATGTTTTTTGCCGGTACCGGAGTGCCAATTTTTTAGGTTTAGTGAAATGCGCCAATTTTTAGTTTGTCATTTTGATTAAGACAGATGGCGCAAACAAAAATGCCGGATTGACCATCCGGTATTTTTGTTTGTATACGGCCCCCCTAATCTGGCCCCAAAGTTGTAATACCTGGTGTAGGTAATTACAGTTTTATGAAAAACTTCATGCTTTTAGGATTGGTGTTACTAACACTTTCTGCTTGTGAAATCTATGTAGTAGAGCCAGCGCCAACATACGATCCACGGAATAATGTTGTTGGAAGTTTTACAATGGATGAGTACAGCGAAACCTATAATGATTATCTCACGTATTCAATCACCATTTCAAAATCATCAAACTCTGGTAATCAAATCTATTTGTATAACTTTTATGATTCTGAAATTTCTATATACGCATACGTGGATAGTAATAAGATAACAATACCGTATCAGGTTGTTAACGGCTATGAAGTTGAAGGCGTTGGTACTTTGAGCGGCAACACTATCTATTTTACGTATAGGGTAAAGGACATCTACAATAACACCGCTGCCGATTTCTGTAAAACCACCGCCCAGAGAACTTACTAGATAAATAGTTTATAGAAACAATACGCATCCGTTATTATCTTCGGATGCTTTTTGTTTATCTTTAGTAAGAGACAACTATGCTTACCTATGAACACAAAGCGTATCATCAAAATCAGCTTTCCATTTATTTTACTTGCCGGCATTTACTTTTTAGGTCCTGAACCTGAGAAGCCAGTCTACAGCGCGGTGATGCCAGTTGTTCCTTCATCACCCACAGATCTTGAAGACTTTATTAAGTCAAAAGAGAGTCTGCATAAAATCAAACCTGATAATGAAGCTCGCATTGTTTGGAAAGACAGCACTAAAAGTAAAACAGAGTATGCTGTTGTTTATCTCCATGGTTTCTCTGCCAGTCAGAAAGAAGGTGATCCTGTTCACCTTCGGTTTGCAAAAGAGTTTGGCTGCAACATGTACCTGGCGCGATTGGCCGATCACGGTGTTGATACAACAGAGCAATTACTTTTATATACAGCAGATCGTTCATGGGAATCTGCTAAGCAGGCATTGGCAATAGGTAAGCAATTAGGTAATAAAGTTATTTTGATGAGCACCTCTACAGGAGGAACATTAGCACTTATGCTGGCTGCACAATATCCGGATGATGTGTATGCACTGATTAGTATGTCACCCAATATTGCTATCAACAACCCGGCAGCATTTTTACTGAATAATCCATGGGGTCTCTATATCGTGCGAATGGTTTTTGACAGCAAGTATAGTAATGATACAACTGCCAGTGAAGAGAAATCAAAATTCTGGAATACTAAATATAGGTTAGAATCAACAACGCAATTGGAGCAACTGCTTGAAGACAATATGAATGAGAAAACATTCTCGAAGATCAAGCAACCCTCACTTATTCTCTATTACTATAAGAATGAGCAAGAACAAGATCCCGAAGTAAAAGTAAGCGCTATGCTTGAGATGAACAAAATGCTGGCAACACCTGATTCATTGAAAGTAGAAGTACCGATTCCAACTGCAGGAGCTCATGTATTAGCCTCGCCAATTGTATCTAAGGATGTTGAAAGTGTGTACAGTGAAATAGAAAAATTTGCTATCCAGAAGTTAAAGCTGATTAAACAATAGAATAGCGTCTGCTACTTTTTCTTTTTCTTTTTATTCTGTTTCATTGAGTTAAAGAACTTAACCCAATTGAAAGGATTGAAGAAAGGATTTGTGCGTGGCATAAATCTGTCATTGGTGCTATTGGCCCACTGACTTAAATAATACCGTTGATTCATTGGGCCGTCCATCGGTGTTGTTTTCAACATCAATGCTAACAGTTCAGCATTCAGATTTCTAGAATCGATTTGATTATCAGGAGGAAGATTAAGAGCCAACACCGCTTCTTTAAAAACCTCTTCTGTTGGGAATGCTATTGCTTCAACGCTACCAACATCTACTATGTCTTCTGAAATTTCGAAAACTACAGTAAGAAATTCAGAGGGATGATTTGGTACAATATAGTGCTGTTTGGTATAGCCGACAGAACTTACAATTAAGCTATCGCCCACTAAAACAGGCATTGAGAAAAAGCCCACAGAATTGGTTGTAGTTCCACGTCCAGCTTTTGGAACATAAATATGAACACCAGGTATACCCGAAGTGCTATCATGTTGACTGAGAACAACACCCGACAATTGAATAACTCGTTTTTGATTTTGAGCCGAAGAGTCAAAGGTTGCAACAAGGCAAACAGCACAAAATAAGCTTAAAATGATATTTTTCAGAATATTATATTTCACGGCGGTCACATTCAAACCCAATTTTTCAAATATA
>DATJHZ010000443.1:0-13871 GCA_035493595.1 Cyclobacteriaceae bacterium
TACTTTTGTGAGTTCACCTTTCTCGAAGTGAAGCACAACTTTTTCTGTTCCTTGTTTGGTAAGCTGTGTTGGGAAAGCCTCTTCAGGCAACATGCCTAATGAATTAAGTGTTTCTTTTCCACCTACTGATGTACCCCACATACCTTTGTTAATAGAGTACATAGCTTTATCAAAATTCATCTGAACACCTTTACCTTTCAGATAGCTGATTTCTTCCTCGCGTGAAAGTTTCATATCACGGATCGGTGTGATGATTTCCACATTCGGAATCAAGACGTGAAAGATCATGTCAAATCTCACCTGATCGTTACCAGCACCTGTACTACCATGCGCTACAGCATCAGCTTTTAATTCTTTGGCGTACATGGCCACGGCTAATGCCTGCGACATACGCTCTGCACTAACGCTTAGCGGATATGTATTATTCTTTAATGAATTTCCATAGATCAGATAACGAATTACCTTCTCGTAGTAATTCTTTGTTTCATCTACAGTTGTATGTGATGCAACACCTAAATCACGGGCGCGCTTTTCAATGGCTTTTATTTCTTCTTCATCAAAGCCACCGGTATTTACGGTTATGGTATGAACTTCATAACCTTTGTCTTCACCTAAATACTTTACGCAATACGATGTATCTAAACCACCGCTGAATGCTAATACTACTTTTTTCTTCATGATTAGTTGTATGTCAGGTTCGTCGCACAAACCTGTTGTTGTATTAATTGATTACCAGAAAAAGAATAAACTTAAAATTGAATTCTTCTTGTCGGAGCTACCTCCGCCATTACCTTCTTTACGCCAGCCGCGTAGCAGAACGAATTGTTTAAATCGAACCCATCGTTCGAACAACTTCAAGTTACCTTGAAACTCACGCTTTCTCAAATGGTGCAGTTCACCTTCTGGTGTGACCACTGTATGCGCAACAGGTTTTTGTTCTTCAATTTTAGCCTTGGCTTCCGCCGGATCAAACAACATGGCTGTGCACATGCAGTTCTTACGCTCCTTGCTCATTAAGATTTCATAGTTCACACAACTGCGGCAGCCCTTCCAGAATTCTTCATCGTTGGTAAGTTCTGAATAAGTAACAGGTTCGTAACCTAACTCGGAGTTGATCTTCATGACAGCAAGACCCGTGGTCAATCCAAATATTTTAGAATCAGGATATTTCTCCCTCGAAAGATTGAAGATCTTCTTCTTTATTTCTTTTGCTACACCACTCTTGCGAAACGCAGGTGATACGATAAGTCCGGAGTTGGCTACATATTTTCCATGCTCCCAGGCTTCGATATAACAGAAACCTACCCAAGTGGTGTCAGCAGTAACAGCAATAACCGCCTTACCTTCTTCCATCTTCTTGACGATGTAGTCTGGCGAACGCTTGGCAATTCCGGTACCTCTTGCTTTTGCCGATTCTTCCATCTCTGTGACGATGGTCTCTGCGTAATGTTTGTCGTCAGACGTTGCAAGCCTGACAATTATATTATTTTCCAATGTAATTCAAATTTAAAATGAGGAATGAAAACAAGTATGCAAATGGCATACGCAGTGCAACATCCTTGACATCGCACTGTTTTTTCAAACGAAGTTGAGGAGTAGTATCAGATTCGCACGAAGCGCACGGGTCGCCTGGTCACCATGCAAGCGGTTGACAAGAACTGAATAGCTCTTGTAGAGTGGTAAGCAGTCTTAACTGCTGATACGACGGTGAACAATGTTTTCAATTTCTTTTAACAAATTAAACGTTAGAGAAAAAACATTTAGCTTTTTAGTTTGATGCAAAATTAAACGATAAATATTGGATTTCGTTAATATTTTTTCTTCAATCCAAAATAATTTTAACTAACGAAGGTTAGTCAATAGTGTTAGTCATCTGTCAATGGTCAATAGTCTATAGTCATCTAGGCACTTAGTTACAAAGCAAGTTACGCTGGATGATGTGGCGGTTAACTTAAAAATAACAGTTCATTAAGAAGATTGACAGAGCACAGAGGAACAATAGCCAGAAGAAAACCGCGGAGTAAATGACAAGAATATACCCCATGGCTTGATGTCAATTAGCATTGCCTGCCCACTTGCTCATCTTATTTCAATTGTAAACAGGCACAGTCTTCCCTGTGATACGACGAGTACACTAGTAAATAAATGAAATGCTAACAGAAGTTAGAAACTTGGGCAGGGAATAATGAGCTTATCCTTGGGTGGCTTTCTGGGGTTACGCATGGGCCATGTGTACACTAAACTAAACTCATGTGCTCCGCCACTGGCAGGCCCAAGTTTTGAAATAGTATAGTCATAACTGTATCCAATATTGATAGCATCTTTTGCGCCAAGCTGGGTGAACCCGAGCAAAAACACAATGGATTCATTGTTAACAAATCCATTAACAGACTTAAATGGAATGCCTCTATACCATGTACCTAACACGATGGGTTCGAACGTAAAATACATTCCCACATCCATCTGATCAAACTGACCCTGGTGGCGATATTGGACTGCAGGCGCTATACTCCGTTCCGCATTTCGGGCTGTCATGCCTTTACCCATGATAGAACCTGGTCTCATAAAGTATTTAAATCCTCCATGAACAGAGAATTTTGTTGGCAACGGACTCCGCTCACCAATGAGAGACTGGTTTGGTCTGGTAAGGTGATCTGCTGCAACACCAAGCCATGCAACTTTTGTGAAGAGTAATCCTCCCGCTGAAAGATCTAAAAATGTTTTGCTGCTAAATGTATTGAATGACTCAGCTGTACTTTTATCAATTACGCCTGTACTGTTAAACTGATCGCCAAAAGTTAATTTATCAAAATTCACATCTCTGTTAAAGACTGCACCCTGAAACCCGGGACGAAAACCAAGCTTCTTCGTAATCTTCATTTCATAAGAATATTGTAACGCCAAACTTAATGAACGCAACCCGGCCAGTCCTTCTCTGTCGCGTGTGAGTATGGCACCAATACCGCTATTCTTATCTTCAATGAAGTAATCGAAATAAACAGATGTTGTTGTAAAGTTAGCATCAATAGCGGGCCATTGATTACGGTAGTTAATACCAGCACGGGCCTGTCCTGTAGATCCTGCAAAGGCTGGATTCAGGTATAACGGTGCGGCGTAAAACTGGGAGAATTGGGGATCCTGAGCAGTTACCGTTCCCTCACAAAGCAGCATTAATCCCAAGCAAATCAGGTATACCCTGTTCATCAATTTATGTAATGTTGAGTAGTTCAATCTGAGCAAATTAACGTTATTAAATGAAATTAAAGAAAGCCCAAATTCATTAGTTTATTTTTATTTTTTCAACCTAAGTCGTTAAAATGTTCACTAATGAGGTGAAGAGGCCAATTTCCTAACGTTAAATTCTGTCAAATTGTATATTTTTAGTGAACTTGGGCGTTTTAGTTTTGATTGGTTATTGAATTCGAATTAAGTTGTTGACTACCATGATGCCACAGTACTCTAAAATTAAGTTCAAAGCTGTATTCCTTTTCTTATTTCTGATAGGAACTGCTCCAGTTGTAGCCCAAAACCTGGAACAAAATTGGTTCTTTGGTGCCAACAACGTTGGGGTTCAGTTTGCAAAGCCCAACTACAATGCAACTGTTGTTTCCCGTCCACTTATTACTCCGTATGGTGTAGGGGCTGGTGCCGTTGCATCTGATAAGATAACGGGTAATCTTCTATTTTACACAGACGGCAATACTGTTTACGACAGGAACCATGCTGTTATGACTGGAGGCACTGGTCTATTGGGCACTACATCCCGAAATCAGGTAGCGGCTATTTGTAAAGTACCAAATGTATTATCAACCAGTAACAGCTATTATATATTTACCAACAACGCTGGCACTATTCAATATAGTGTTGTAGACATGACGTTGGGTGTTGGGTTTCCTGCCCCACCCGTTGGTCAGGTTACTAGCAAGAATACAAATGTTCCAGGCTTACCCGCAGGTTTATCTGAAGCAATGATTGTTGTATCACATGCCAATGGCGAAGATTTCTGGCTCATTGTCCATGATGTAACAGGTAATTTTTATAGTGTGCTTATTAATAATGCTGCTGGTTTTACTATGAGTGCTCCTGCTACAGCGGGATTGATTCAAAATCCTGCTAACTTTTGCTATCATACATCGGATAATCAAATAGCGGTTACTCCGAAAGAAATAAATAAGAACATCGAGATCGTTTCTTTTGATAATACTGCAGGAACATTCACCTTGACTCAGACTGTACCTAACTCATCACTAGCAACTGTTTCTGGTTCAGGTCAGGCAATTTACGATGCTGAATGGAGTAAGGATGGAGATTATTTATACGCTTCCGTGTTTGGCAATGCACCAACTTATCCTGCGCAGATATTGCAGTTTGATCTCGTAAATTCCTTAACGGATCCAACGCTGCTCCCTACACCTATTTCAACACCAGCGTTTACAGAAAGCTATGGTTTGCAAATGGCGCTTGATAGTAACATCTATCACTTATATAAAACTGGTGCTGTCTTTAAGGTTGGAAAGATTCTCTTTACAGATAGTGTTGCCAGTAAAGTAATCTATCAGGCAACACCATTTAGCACGGTTGCAGATTTTAAATCCAGGCAATTTCCTTCATTTGCACCAAAAGATACTACACTGGTTACACTTAGTTTTGTACCGAGAGATACATGTGCTACAAACTTCACCACATTCTTTCCTACCGTTAAGCCTGTAGCTGATAGCTTACGATGGGACTTTGGTGATGGATCAAAAGCAACGAGTTGGAGCCCGGCACACAAATATGGAAGCGCCAACACTTACACTGTAAAATTAGTATCCTTCCTAAATGGAGATTCTACTGTATTCACTCGTGATGTTACTATAAAACAATTTAGTCTTAGCATCAACCTCACCAGTGATACAACAGCTTGTCCTTCTGAACTACCTTATCCAAAAACACCGGGCGCAACTGGTTGTACTTCTGGCTGCTTTCAATTAACGGCTCAGGTAAGTGGAGGAACAGCTTCAGAAATTCAATGGTATGGTCCTGCAGGAAAAATGAATCAAACACTCACGCTTAGTCCTGATTCTCTTGGCTACTATGTATTGGTTGTTGGAGACGGAACTGGCTGCGAGGCGCATGCTTTTTCAAACATAAAAGAATATGGCCTTCAGGATCAGGAGAATGCTATCTGGACTTTTGGTGATCACGCTGGTATAGATTTTAATCCCGCAGTTCAGCCAATACCCAAATCTCCAGTTAGTATTACTACAGCACTGGTTGATGCTCCTGAAGGCTGCGCGGATGTTTGTGATGAAAATGGTCAGATTATTATTTATACTGATGGTGTAAATCTTTATGATCGTGATAAAACTGATATAACACCTACGCCAAATCCCCCAGGACTTGGTGGCGATACGGGCTCAACACAATCTTCTTTGATCGTTAAATCACCAGCTGATGCAACGCTGATTTATATTTTCACAACACAGGCTATTGATAACGGTCTCAATGAAGTTAGATATTCATTGTTTGACGCTACTAAATTTGATGCCACTCATCCATACGGATCTGTTGTAATCTCTAACGAGTTATTGTTTAGCCGATCAACAGAGCGCCTTACTTCAGATGGAACATGGTTATTAATTCATGAGTTTGGAAGCAATGCATTCCGGGCTTATAATTTGGCTAATGGTATCGGAAATCCTGTGATTACCAACATCGGTTCTGTTCATTCATTTGACAATCTTCCAGGTGGAAAAGGATACATGAAATTTGGTCCTTCACCTCTTTTGGCTGTTCCTATTAATACACCAGGAGTTTCAAATGTTATTGAACTCTTCGACTTTAATACTACCACAGGTATTCTTTCAAATTACCGGGTTGCTGATACTCAGGTATCAACGGGTGACATTTATGGAATTGAATTTATGTCTAATAAATTGGTAGCCACAATTCACGACACTCCCACTTCTCAGATAGTTGAGTTCTTCATTGATTACCAAAAGAAGCCCAAGCTACTTGCACCTAATATTTCTGTGAGTGCTGAGATTGGAGCCATTCAAACTGATCCACTTCAATCAACCACTTATATTGCTATTAATGGAGCAACTTCGTTAGCCTCTATATCAATGGGCGCCGACACTACTTCAACAACTGGTACTACTTTTACCATAAAGGCTTCTCCGGCATTGGCTGGTGGAACAAGTAGTAACTTAGGCTTACCAAACGTTGTTAATAATCACTCAAATAATTTCCAAACACCTACTATTAATGTTGCTGGGGTATGTTTTGGTTCAAAGACTGTTTTCACAGGTACTGGTACGGATGTTATTGATACACTCACCTGGATTTTCGACGATGGAAGCTCTGAAGTAAGATTAAGCAGTGACACCACAGAAGTTTCAAGAACATTTACCACTACAGGGAAACATACTGTTATTCTTAAAATAACAAACCGATGTGTGGGACTTGTAAAACAATTCTCACAAGACTTTATTATTAATCCGTTACCTCCTGATCCAACAGCAACAACTTTTCTATGCGATACAAACGTTACGCTGGATGCCAATCCTAGTAACACATCGGGCCTTACTTACTTATGGGTAACAACCGATACGACTCGAAAAATTAGCGTTAATCGAACGGGAATTTTTGGTGTTCAACTTACGAGTAGCGCAGGCTGTATAAGAAATGGTAACCTTACCGTTTCACCTGGATTACCATCGCCATTTGATCTTGGCAGAGATTCATCAGTCTGCGCAGTGTCAGGAGCCACTAAGGTGTTGACAACAAATATCAATATTCCCAATAGTAATGCTTGGACAAAGAACGGTGTGGCCTTTGGAAATACAACACAAGTAACTGCTGATCTTTCTACTGTAGGAACTTGGAAATATAAAGTGACCTTTACTTCACCACTTTCAGGTTGTAAAACCAGTGACTCTGTTACTTTTATTGTAAAGCAGCCACCGGTATTATCATTGCCACTCACCTTTTCAAATCCAACAACATGTAATAGTACTGATGGCAGCATATCAGCCCGCATTATTGCACCGTCAATATCAAGTGATGTATTCTCCTATGCGTTAACTCCATCAGGGGCATCCGGTTCGATTCCGTATAACGCATTAACATTGCTCTCAAACACATTGGGTGCAGGAACATATACGGCTACTGTAACTGATAATATTAATAATTGCTCTGCTCCTGGTGTACAAACACTAACAGCTCCTGGCTCACCTGTAGTCACTCCATCACAGGTGGGTACCTGTGATCCAATTAAATTAAGATTCAGTGCAACAGGACCAACTACAGGTACCTACCGAATTATTAACAATGCCACGGGAGTTGTAGTTGAAACGGGAAGTTTTACATCCTTCCCTGTTACATCTACAAATGCAATTCCTGCCGGTACATATATAGTTGAAGTTACTACGGCAACATGTACAAGTTCTTCAGCTCCATTCGCTATAGTGCCTTCAGCATCATTGGTAATAAACTTTGATAATTCAGCAATATGTTCTGGCCAGTTAACAGCAAATGTTACACCTGCAGCTACTATTAATTATGATTGGTCAGGTTCAACGGCTGGAAGTTTACCAAACATGGCTATCAATGCGGCAACGGTAACAATTAACAATAGTTCTACACCATGGAATATGGTTTTAAAAGTAACAGATACAGGAGGAGCTAACTGCCCTGCAACAGGAACTTTTTTAGCGCAGGTAGACAACATTACTCCTGACTTTACAAACACAACCTGTACAGATCCTATTGTTCTTAGTGCCACACCGAAGGGATCAAGCTACATTTATGCATGGAGCATTAATAGTGGAGCTCCTCAAGCCGGCACAGATAATTTTAATGCTACTGTAAGTGCCAATTACCAAGTTGTTATACAAAGCTTTAATGGATGTCCTGCAAAAACCTCAAGCGCACATGCTATCGATCCAAATTTACTTGGTCCAATTACAGTAGTATTAGATAACGTTACTCCTTGCAAAGGAACTCCTTTTGATTTAACTGCTGTACCTAGTCGTACAACAGCAACAATGAGCTACACCTGGACACTCAACGGTACAGCTATTGCCAATTCACAAGACAAGAATCCGTTAACAGGAAATACAAAAACCGGAACATATGCCGTAACAGTATTTGACGGAACATGTAGTGATAACGCAACACTGGCTCTTGCAACTTTATTAGATCCAACAGAAGGCGCTTTAAAGCCATCTGATTTCATTTGCCCTGAAGGTGGAGAGACATTAACGTTAGATCCAGATCCTGACAACACACGTAATTTTATTGAGTTTACATGGTCAGTAGACGGAGTTGAACCTTCTGGTAACACGGATCAAACTTACGTTGCTACTAAAGGAGGAACATATACTGTTACGCTAAAAAATATATTAAACTGTATTAGCACAGATAAGACCATTGTTGTTGAAGAGTGTGATCCTGAATTGAATGCTCCTAAAGCATTTAAACCAAGTAGTTCAATTGCAGAAAATGTGGAATTTTATGTGTTCCCACATTTTGTTGATGAGCAAGGTTTTCAAGTCTTCATATTTAATCGCTGGGGTGAAATGGTATATCAATCAAATGATCTATCCTTCAAGTGGAATGGTAATTTCAACAATTCCGGAGCGGCGCTTCCTCCTGGAACATACTCATGGGTAGCTAAATACAAAAGCAAGTACAGGCCTCAGGATGGAGTTAAAGAAAAACACGGTGGTGTTGTTCTTCTGCGATAGATCATTCATTCAATAGATAAAAAAACAAAATAACGTGTGTTCAAAAGACACACGTTATTTGTTTACCGCCCATCCATATCAAAATAAGGTCAGCGTAATTTGAGCTAAAAAATACGCGCATTACAACCGTTGCACTGGTTAGTTTTTTCTAATATGCAGTAATCAAACCTGATACCGCATGAAAAGATTAATTATTCTTTGTCTAGTAATCCTAATCGCCGGCTGTACGCCAAAAGAGAAAAAGATTACTGAATTCAATATTGTACCCAAACCTGCTGCACTAAAAGCTGGTGATGGCTCAATTGCCTGGGAAAAAGATGTCACTCTTGTAGCATCTTCTGAAGATGAAAAGAATGCAGCATCACTGCTTCAGGAATTTCTGAAAACAGAAAACATAAACGCCAGCATTGTTGCAACACCAACCTCATCTGATGATCAGGTAATATTTACTACGATCAAAAATGATTCGCTTGGGAATGAAGGTTATACACTTTCTATAGATAAAAACGGGGTAGCTATTGCAGCCAATTCTGGTGCTGGTTTATTTTATGGAGTTCAATCCTTATTTCAACTTATCCCTGCATCTAAAGAAATCAGTTTGCCATTTGTATCCATAAAAGATCAGCCACGATTCGCATGGCGCGGACTGCATCTTGATGTTGGTCGTCATTTCTTCCCTGCAGATTTTATCAAGAAGTACATTGACATCATGGCGCATTATAAACTCAACACCTTTCACTGGCATCTTACGGAAGATCAGGGCTGGCGTATTGAGATCAAGAAATATCCAAAGTTGCAGGAGCTTGGTGCATTCCGTAAAGAAACTGTTATTGGCAAAGCTAGTACCAGAACCAGAAACGAACCACATCAATTTGATGGCACGCGCCATGGCGGATTTTATACACAAGATGAAGTTAAAGACGTTGTTGCTTATGCATCTACACGGCATGTTACCATTATACCCGAAATTGAAATGCCAGGTCATGCACTGGCAGCACTTACAGCTTATCCGTACCTTGGTTGTACCGGAGGTCCCTATGAAGTAGCAACAACATGGGGAGTGTTCACTGATGTATTTTGTGCCGGTAAAGAAACAACATTTACTTTTCTTCAGGATGTATTGGATGAAGTGATTCCATTATTCCCTGGTAAGTATATTCATATTGGTGGCGATGAGTGTCCAAAGGAAAGCTGGAAGAAATGCAAGCTTTGTCAGAAAAGAATAAAAACAGAAAAGTTAAAAGACGAACATCAACTACAAAGCTATTTCATTCAGCGAATGGAAAAGTATATCAACGCTAAAGGAAAGAGCATCATTGGATGGGATGAAATATTAGAAGGAGGTCTTGCACCTAATGCCGCTGTTATGAGCTGGCGAGGTGAAGAAGGTGGTATAGCCGCTGCTCAACAAAACCACGATGTTATTATGACACCTACCAGCTGGCTGTACCTGGATTATTATCAGGATACCACCAAAACGGAGCCTCTTGCTATTGGAGGATTTGTTCCTGTAAACAAAGTTTATTCTTATGATCCTATACCTCCACAACTCACAGCCGAACAAGCTAAACACATTCTAGGCACACAAGCCAACGTATGGACGGAATACATGCCAACCACAAGCCAGGTAGAATATATGGTCTATCCACGCGCTATAGCCCTTGCAGAGATAGCCTGGACACCAAAGGATAAATTGAACTATGATGATTTTGTAGTTCGCTTACGCGGAAACAGACACCTTCTTGATCTGTGGCAGGTGAATTATGCAAAACATGTCTTTGAACCTGCTGCAAAGGATTCTGTCAAGTAAAAATCTATCCGTCTGATTGCCTGAGAATGTTGATCAGACGGATTATCTTTATGTAAACAATACAACAGATCCGTTATGAAAACAGCACTCAAAACCCTGGTAGCCGTAAGTTTTATTTTACTTCTGGCCAGCTTTCAACTTATAAAAACACAAATAGCCGTCACTATTCGCGATGAACTGGGAAATACCGTTGAAGGTGCTAAAGTAGTGCTCTATGAAAAAGAAGAAGACTATAACACCGAGACAAATCCGGTGGCTGAAGGTACGACGGATGTGAAAGGTGTAGTTAAGTTTAAAGAACTGAAACCAATCACATACTTTATACTTGCAAAAAAAGATGAGAAAGATAATTCAGGTGGTGGAGAACAAACCGGTAAACTTGAAGCCAACAGAATTAATAAAGTAACTGTAGTAATTCAATAGTCAATGGTCCACAGTCGATAGTCCATGGACCATTGACTATGGACTGTCGACCACTTCAATTTTCTTTTCTCAATACCTGAAGTGGTGGTGTGTTGATTACTTCGCGTGAATTAAACCAGCCGATAATCACGGTTAGTGAAATAACGCCGAGCGCTATAATAGAAAGCTCTTTCCAGTCGAAGGCAAATACGATCTCAAAGAAAAATCTGGTGAGCAGCCAACCTCCGCCAAGTGCCAGAATCATTCCTGTTAGCGTGGCGAACAAACCAAGGTAAGCATATTCAATTAAGGTGATCTTCATAATCTGTCTTGTACGAGCACCAATAGTTCTCAGTAAAACATTCTCTTTAATTCTGGCGAACTTACTATTGATCACTGCCCCTGCTAATACTACAAGACCAGTAACAATACTGAACAATGCGAGAAAACGAATAACCAAGCCCAACTTGTTGAACAACTCATTCACTGTACTTAACACAAGCCTGAGATCAATCAGAGATACATTAGGAAAATTTGACACCAGCTGTTGCTGAAATTTATTTGCTTGTTGTTTATCATTAATTCTTGTTGCTGTCACAAATGCCTGTGGTGCATTCTCTAAAAAGCCGGTAGGGAAAACAAAAATAAAATTCGGTGGATCTTTAGGCCAGTCAACTTTGCGAACGCCATTAATACGCGCTTTCATCAACACACCCTGAACATCAAATACAAGTGAATCGCCCACTTCCATTTTTAAATTCTTAATCATGTCTTCTGAAATAGTTACACCCATAGAATCTCTTCCAGCATTTCTTCTCTGCAACTCGCCTTTAATCAATTTTTCAGAACCTATCAGGCTATCACGATAAGTAACTCTGTACTCGCGAGTCAATGCCCATTCAGGAATATCATCAGTGGAATCTTTTTGATATGACTCAATTGATTTACCTTTTAATTCATTCAAGCGACAAGTTATGATAGGTACAACCTGATTTACTTTAAGCTTGTTATCATTCATTAGTTTAATAACACCTTCGCGTTGGTAAGGTTGAATATCAAACAATATTGTATTGGATTGATTTTCCTGGCCAGCAAATTCTACCTGACCTAACATACTCTTCTCAATGATATTCAGTGTCGATATAATGAAGGCACCTAACCCAATCGTTACCATTAACACTCTGGTTTGATTGTTAGGTCTGAAGAGATTAGATAAAGCATGACGCCATATAAAAGCAGCATTAGACGGAAAGAATCTGCGAACTAATAAAAGTAATAGCCACGCCACTGCAGCAAGACTTGCCAATGCCAGCAATAAACCCAGTGTAAAGAAAGCACCTGTAAGCAAACTCTTTGTTTGCCACGCAGCAAATGCAACAGGAAACAAAGCAATGAGTATAATGACAACAAGATTCGTTTTTGAAAATTTACGCGTACTCTCGAAGTCAGCTCGTAATACTGAGAGTGGTGGAACAAATCGAACAGTTACTAATGGTAATATTGAAAACAAAATAGAAACTACAGTACCAAGTGCTAATCCCATCAAAAGAGATTTCCATGATAATGAAAATCCAATTTCAAATGGAATCACTCCTTTGAGAAAGAATGGAATCAATTGCTGAATGGCTACACCCAGAAAAGATCCTATCACACTTCCAATAATTCCCAGGATAAATATCTGGATAAAGTAAATGTTGAAAGCCTGCCAACCAGAAGAACCTATGCAACGCAACACGGCCACCTCCTCGCGCTTTTCGCGAGCATAGATATGAACAGAACTTGCTACACCAATACAACCTAAAATCAGCGCCACAAAACCCAGAAGAGAAAAAAACTGATAGATGGAAAGAAAGCCTCTGCCCAATCCTTCTTTTCTATTCTGAACCGTTTCAATAGAATAGCCAAGCTTCTTAACGGTTGGCTCAAGTTTCTTCGCTGCCTCCTGCGCAATTTTATCAGTTGGTGTTTTAAAGAATTGTTTAAAGCTCACTCTGCTTCCATACTGCACAAGGCCTGTTGAATCGAGTTCGCTTAAAGAAATATAAACAGATGGCGTAAAGGTTGACATGATACCACCTCCTCCAGGAACTTTACGTACCACACCTGCAATTGAGAATGTCGAGTTTCCCAGTCTAACTGAATCACCCACTTGCGCTCCAAACTGACTTGCCAATGTCTCATCTAAAACTGCAAAAGAACCGTTTCGAATCTGAGCATAAGCTTCCGTTGGTTGTGTATCTATACTGCCATAGAATGGAAAGTTAGAAGACACAGCAACTAACCGAATGAGTCGTGATTGATTATTGTTTTTAAACAAGATCATAGAAGCCATGGATGCTTCTGATGCCTGTTCAAATTTTGTTGAATCAAATACTTTAACAACTTCGGGTTTAAATTTTTTATCACCGTTCACTACAAAATCAGCACCCAACAATTCTTTTGCATTGCGATCAATATCAAGCTGAAGAGAATTATTAAATGAATCTAACGACACGACAGAGGCAATACCTGTAACCAGTGAAGCGGTGAATAAAAACAATCGTGAAAAGTTACGAAGAGCATCACGCCAGGCCATGATCCAAACCCATCGATCAGTGAAGATTGTTTTTGCTTTACGTTTAAAATCAGAAGTATCTTGAAGCATGCTGAGATTTATTTCTTGTTTGATGTTTTTATCAGCCAGCTGTAACAGGTTGTGAAACGATGTCTTCAACCAACTTACCACCCTTCATACGGATGATCCGTTGTGTTCTTTGGGCGAGCTCAAGATTATGCGTCACCAATACAAGTGTAGTGCCCTTCTCCTTATTCATTCCAAAAAGAAGTTCAGTAACGTGTTGTGCGTTTTCATCATCAAGATTACCGGTAGGTTCATCAGCAAAAAGAATCTGAGGATCTGTTATGAAAGCTCTTGCTATCGCTACTCG
>DATJHZ010000444.1:0-14348 GCA_035493595.1 Cyclobacteriaceae bacterium
TGGTGAAATTCAAAAGGCACTGGCTAGTGAAAAGAATTCATTCTATAAGAAAAAATATGCCTTTCAATTGGCTAAGCTTGCTTTCTATTCAACAGACAATAAGCTATTCAACACCGTTTACAACGCTTATTTCAAAAACGAGACAAAGAGATCAGTTTTAGATTGGTGGGCCTTGCATTATAAATCAATGACACTGGAAAAAGAAAACAAGCTAGATTCTGCCAACTATCTACATGCATTAATCTTCTCCCATTCCAGCAATAAAATGTTCATATCTAGACAATTCTTTTCGAAGAAGAATCTGGATGGCATTATGGCACTGGCTCAGAATGATGCAGAACGTGCAGATATACTTTTAATGGCAGAAGTTATAAATCCTGGAAGATCATTGGAAGGACTCCAGAAAATATATGCTCTCTCGCCAAATCACAAACATCTTCCCATGCTCATAAGCCGTGAGGTTAATAAGATGGAAGACTGGATTGGATCAACAAAATACGCCAATGCACACATTGCAACCGACACCTGGCAGGAAAAATCCCTTATGGAAAATTGGGAAAGTGATAACGCCTACCTGACAGAATTTATAAACACGCTAACCGGATTGACTGGCATACAATCAGCTTATCCAGATTTTTACAACATGTCTCTGGCGTGTCTTAACCTCTTAAAAGGTAACACAGAAGATGCAAGCAATTACTTAAGCAACATTAAATCTGATACCCCTGAAATGCGTTATCAGCTAAATACGTTAAAGATAGTATTGATTACTCAACAAAAAGATATTACTGATAATACTATACAAGAAGAAATCGGGCAATTGTTTAAGTCACTGATCAATGAACGTGAGATGAAATTTGAATCACAAAAAATATTGTATTCATTGAGTTCTTATCTTCGATATTCCTTTGCCAACAAAGGCATGACTTACATGGCAGGATTGTTTGACAACTACGCAACCAATAAATTCTGTTATACCTGTACATTCAATACCTTTGAGTATTCGATGATAAGCTATTTCGATAAGTATGCATCAACGGATGATCTTGATAAACTCCTTCAACATTATGATAATCCTGATAAGAATAAGCTTGAAGAAATTCTTTTTAAACCGTATAGCAACAAGTATTATTTACTTGATCTGTTATCTACCAAATACCTGAGGCAAGGTGATGTTCAACATGCCCTGACTACCTTACAATCTATCCCCGATGATTTCTGGTATTCATTCTCCAACGCCAATTATTATCTTGATAGTAATCCATTCATTAACGATAGAGAATTATTTGAAACAGAGACAATGGCTTCATATAACAAGCGTGAGATTGTGGAAAAAATGGTTCAATTAGAAAAAGAAGCTGAAACAAACGATTCTAAAAAACAAGAAAACTATTCGTTGCTTGGCAATGCCTGGTATAATTTCACCGCCAACTCGTGGTTTATACTTAGTTACGGTAGAGGCTCTGCTACACCCGACGAAAAAGTATATGATATAGCCTATACAAAAGCATCAGAATATTATTTAAAAGCTTTGCAAAATGAAGAAGGTAGTCCTGAGACGAAGGCAAAGCTTCTTTACATGATGGCCTTGCTAAGTGAAGGTGAAAAAATAAAGGAATACGCCGTTGCCTACGAACAATTAAACAAGACCGATTTCTACCAGCAAAAAAATTGTCTTACACTGAGTGATATGGTAAACAATTAATTACAAACGGAAGACTGATCCAGAAAAGATTTCATGGCCTGTTGCCCATTATTAATCAGGCTGTTCTTCTCTGCGACAGAAAGTCGTCTGATTCTGGCGCCAATCATGCCCGAGCTTATGGAAACAGTGCGCTTCCAATCTTCTTGTGTTAGCGTAGTGCGATTAAGATTTTCGAGTACGTAATTGTAAAATGCACTTATATAATTTCCAAAGTGATTGATCTGAATTGGCGCCAGACCTTTACTCATTGTATCATAGTCTATTTGTTGTGGCGAATCAATTCGCAGACCAAGTGTCGCTAAATTACTATCTCGCTGAAAATAGCCATTTGAGGTTGTAGTGGAATCAAATAGAGAAATAGGAAAATTTCCTGTAAAGCCACCATCCACCATAATATCATAGTAACCTGTTGTCGTTCTCCCATTAACAACACGTCCTGCAGAGTCAATACAGATCGCCTCAAAGTAAAGCGGAATAGACATGCTAATTCGCACGGCATCTTTAACCTTCATATTTGGATAGGTCTCGTATGAGAAAACGATAAGCTTTTGATGATTCAGGCTAGTGCCCGTTACATATAGATCACGAAAATTCATTTCATGAAGCTCTCTGAATGTAATCTCAGCATCACCAGTCTTTTCATAAATAATTTTTTCAAGCCAGTGCGTAAACGCTTTTCCCTGGTACCAACCATAATTTCTATTAAGTCTGGTGATGCCTCCGATAAAAAAGTATCTTCCATCGTTAAACTTCTGAAGTCTGGTGTTATAAATAATCGATTCAATTTCAGAAGATGCATAACCTAACGTCACAGTCAAGGCCGCTATGGCACCAGCAGAGGTACCTCCTACTTTATCAATGTCAGCTAAAACAGATCGACTTTCCAACTCTTTGATTGCCCCGACGTAAGCCACGCCGCGGATACCTGCACCCTCAAAAACAAGATTTTTGTAAGGCTGTGCTTTTAACAGAATGGAAGACAGTAATAGACTGGCGCTGAATAATTGCTTTAACCGCATAGATTTTTCCCTGAAAGACCATCTCCTTTAAAAGAGGTTGCTTCAGTGTTAGTTAATTATTACAAAAAGAACCTTTGATACCCTGTAAACTCCTTTCATCAAAGCATCTTAATAACCCTATCTGCTCTGAAAGTATAAGTAATATTTAATCAGCAATTTTGTAACGATTTGCAACGTTATGAGTATTCCTTACATCTCACGTAAAACTTTTATTGTATACTGAGCATCTCAATAGAAAAAACCTCCCTAACCAACCCATATTATGATTAGAAACTTTTTTACCCTGGCCATACGCAATCTTCTCAAAAGAAAGCTTTACTCCTTCATCAACATTTTTGGCCTGGCTATCGGCGTTGCGGTTTGCCTCGTCATATTAAAGTATGTTGATTTTGAACTCAGCTACGATCATTTCAATAAAAACGCTGAACACATTTATCGTACCACTACATCAACCTTTACTAATGGTGAGTTTAGAGGAACAAATGTGATCTCATCATACGCACAAGGTCCGTCTTTACTGGCCGACGTACCTGAAGTAAAGTCATATATCCGTACCCATCCCATGTACGGAGGCGCGGTAGTGAGCTATAAAAGACCGAAAGGCGATCCATCAACTTTCCATGAAGATAACTTACACTATGTTGATTCAACCTTTATGGATGTATTCACTTATGAAGCCAGTGAAGGAAATCTGAGTACTGCTCTTGATAAGCCCTCATCGATTGTCATCACACAAAAGATGGCTGATAAATATTTTAGTAAAGATGAAGATCCCTTAGGTAAAATCATGCAGGTATCAGGTGGGTGGGCCGATGGTGACTATGAAGTTACAGCTGTTATTAAAAATGTTCCTCAGAATTCACACTTCAATTTTGATTTTCTGATGCCTACACATAATCTGTTACAGAACGATCAATACAAACATGATAACGGCTGGGGCTGGAATAACTTTATTACTTACGTTGAGCTAAATCCGAATACAGACGTTAAAAAAGTTGAAGAAAAAATGCCTGCCTTTGTTGATAAGTATCTCGGCAAAGATCTGGCATCATCAAACAGTAAAAGCGTAATCTCCTTTCAACCTATTTTAGATATTCACTTAAGTCCTGGATTGAAGTATGAACCTGCCACTACGGTAAGTATTAACACTATTTACTTCTTTGTTATTATTGCAATTTTCATTCTGGCTATTGCATGGGTCAATTACATCAATCTCTCTACGGCGCGTGCTATGGAACGTGCCAGAGAAGTAGGTATTAAAAAATCGGTAGGCGCATTTCGCAGTCAGTTGATCTCACAATTTATATTTGAATCAGTATTGGTGAATTTTCTAGGGATTGTCATTGCCACGTTAATTGCCATAGGCTTGTTGCCTGTGCTTGGAGATATTGTTGGCAAAGATCTACACTTTGACTTTACTGATTATCGGTTCTGGCTCACACTTACAGGTTTATTTTTAGTAGGGTCATTTATCTCGGGTACTTACCCAGCGTTGGTATTATCGTCGTTCAAAATAACCGAAGTACTGAAAGGAAAAGCTGAGAAAGCTGCCGGAGGATTTTCATTGCGTAAATCATTGGTGGTATTTCAGTTTGCATCATCATTGATTTTAATTGCTGGAACATTTGCCGTATATCGCCAGGTTGTTTTTATGCGCAACCAGGATAAAGGATTGACGATGGAGCAAATGTTAATCGTTAACGGCCCAAGCATTGTAGAAAGAAAAGGCAGCAAGGAAAGACTCATCACGTTGAAGAATCAAATGAAGGCAATTCCTGGTGTCGTCAATGTTACAACATCCGGCGCAATACCTGGTGGTGGATATAATTGGGGAACGGGTATGCGTCGTGATGGTGCACCAGAGACTGAAAGTAAAAATGGAAGTGTGGTCTGGGTCGATCCTGATTTTGTAGAAACCTATGGCATAACAATTTTAGCAGGGCGTGCATTCAATCCAGAGATTGCCTCTGATATGAAATCGGTGCTGATAAATGAAGCAGCCATAACAACTTTTGGTCTTGGAGATCCTGAGAAGGCAATTCAACAGCGAATGCTTTTAGGTGGAGATACCGTTGCTATACTTGGCGTGCTGAAAAATTATCATTGGAACTCACTCAAAACAGAACATACACCCTGGCTCTTCAAAGCCGATACAATATCTCGCAGAGCGTACTCGATATTACTCAGTGGCAAAAATATGCCTGAGACTATAAAGAAGATTGAGCACGAATATAAAGAAGCCTTCCCCGGCAATCCATTTGATTATTATTTCCTTGATGATTTCTTCAATGCACAATACAAAGAAGAAACTCAGTTTGCTAAAATTTTCAGTTTGTTTGCTGTTCTTGCCATTGTTATCGCCTGCCTGGGCTTATGGGGCTTAGCATCGTTCACGACAACGCAAAAACTAAAAGAGATTGGTATACGAAAAGTACTTGGTGCTTCAGTAGGAAGTTTAGTCTCGATGCTGTCATGGCAATTTTTAAAACTTGTTCTTATTGCAAGCGTCATAGCACTACCGTTAACATGGTATGGAGTTGATACGTGGCTAGGCAACTTTGCTTTCCGGATTGGCTTGCAATGGGATTTGTTTCTTGTACCTGTTGTTATATTAGTCTTCCTGGCACTAACTACAGTGAGTTTACAAATATTGAGAGGCGCTAATATTAATCCGGCAAAAATTCTCAGATCAGAATAATAATAACTACAGACCCTTTCTAAAATAATCATGCAGTTAAAAGGATTAATATCAGGTTGGTATTAATCCTTTTTTACATATCTCCACTCCCACACATCACCATCGTCTATATCAAAGACAACACCTAGCAATTCAAATCCATTTCTTTCAAGAATTCTGGTTGAGTAATTTTTCTCTGGCAATGTTCGCGCCGTGATCTCAATTGAAGGATCAGTCTTTAGCGATAACTCTACTAACAGCTTACAAATCATTGCACCATATCCCTTATTTTGATAAGGCTCAAAAGTTCCATAGGCAATTTCTACTTTGTTATTAACAGGCCTTCCTTTAAAGGCAGCAGCTCCAACAAGAAGATCATCCTCTTTTGCATAATAGCCAATCCATGGTGGATAATATCCTATCGCATCAAAATACTGAATTGTTACTGGCAGATTCTCTTTGCAGCCAATTTCATCAGCAAACTCTTCATTCTCTTTTAGCGTACGCTTAATTGATACCAGTTCCATGTTCCTGAATTTAAGCCCTACAAAGTTTTATAACAACAACTCTAATTTTGATTTAGTATTCTGTTAATCTCGTCAATATATTGTGGTTGATAACTCATCCCATTGTGCCCTTGTCCATGAAGCGTAATTAAAGTATCCGATTTTTTTAACAGAGGCTTTAGCTTAAGCGAAGATCCATATGGAATAACCTCATCACTGTCGCCATGAAAGATAACGATGGGCATGCCGCACGATTGAATAAACTTATTAGTCTCAAATTTGTATTTCAAAATGAAGGTCGGTGCAAATGGAACAGTTTGCCTCATCATATCAATCATACTATAGAACGGAGCCTGAAGAATCAACATCTTTGGCTTATTTACTGATGCCACATAAGTAGCTGGACCAGTACCAACTGAATACCCTAATACAATAATCTTGTCTTCATCATATCTTGACAGTAGGTTTTTATAAACAGCCCCAACATCATTAAACATCTGATCCTGGCTGGTAATTTCTCCTTCACTTTTTCCATAGCCTCTGTAGTCTAACATGAATACATCGTAATTAAGCGCTGTGTATGTTGAAGCAACTTCACCCCACAACCGAAGTGATCCTGCATTACCATGCAGATAAAAGATAACACCTTTAGAGGCACTATCTGCTTTGAATAACATTCCATGAAGTGAAACTCCATCATCAGTTCTGATTCGTAACTCTTCTGCATTTTGAAATTGAAGCGGATAATCATTTGATAACTTTTCAGGAAGAAAAATTACGCGCTCCTGATAGATATAGAGCAGCGTACAAATCGCCAGGTATCCTAAAAGAAATATTGAGACTGTAAAAATTAACATCTTCTTCATTGGGTATGTTTCTTTATAAAAAGACTCACTATAACGCTGACCTTCGGTATTGAGTTAACATTTGCTACCTGTGCAAACCACTTTAAAAATCTCCGGTATTCTTACTCTAATATCGATCTTAATAGTCCAATAACATCATTTTACTTGTTTGCAGTCTTTCAAAAATCATTCAAGGGAAGGGTATTAATTGTTAACCCTTAAAATCCAGATACCTTAAAAATAAGGTTTTAACGAAATGTTACAAATACCATTGCAAACGTTTACGCAATCGAATGTTTGCCATGTTGTTTTGATTTATCTACCCTTCAACAATCCTTCCACTCCAGCCTACTTTTGGCATAACCTAGGTCAATACAAAATCAACAATCAATTACTTAAACCTCAAATCAAATGAAAAACAAAACGATTGCTCAACGAGCTTCTTTTAGGCTGATGAAGTCAGTGTTTCTGGCTTTTTCAGTAGTACTCCTAACCGGAATATTCAGTCAATGCAGTGAATCAGAATCAGTCTCCCCGGTTTCAAAAACTACTCTGCCATCTGAAGAAGGTGTCTTTGGAAATGGTGTTAACCTGCAACCTTCTTATTACAATGGGGGCAATCCTAACTTCGGCTGGACGCTGATGAAACAAAACACTAAAATCAAAACTGTTCGAATTGAGATTGAACCTGATAAAGTTACGCAAGCCAAGAGTTGGATCTCACAAGCTAAGAGCAATGGCTACACCATCATTGCAACGTATCATAAAGCTTCTGTTCTTGGATCTGACAATGCCAGTGAATTAACTGCTGCAGCTAATTGGTGGAAAACAAACTACAGCGCATTAGGTGGTGGCTTCACTATTAATCTAATGAACGAATGGGGAAGTCATAACATTTCACCAAGTTCTTTTGCCAGCGCATATAACAGTGCCATTAGTATTGTGAGACAAGTTTACAGCGGCAAGATCATTATCGATATTCCAGGCTGGGGACAAGAGACTGCAACAGCTGCTTGTGCCGTGAAGGGTTGTACATCAGGACAAACTAAAATCACAGACACAAACATCATATTGTCTGCACATATTTATCCTGGTGCATATAATCAAGGCAAAAGCAGATATTGCAACACATCAGATATAGATGACCTTGCTTCTGCTGGCAGGTCTTGTATCCTTGGTGAATTTGGAAATCAAGGTGGCTCTGGTGCCGACTGGTCAGGAATTGTAGATTATGCTAAAAGCAAAGGCTGGACAATTATTGGCTGGGCCTGGAATGGCGATGGCGGAAGTATGAACATGGTTACTCCTTCATGGGCAAGTAATGGTGGCGCTACTTCTTTTTCAAAGAGCTCATACTTTAATGTTGTGTATGATAAACTCTAGCATGTCACTAAAATTTAATTCTTGATTCCTTAAGAGGGAGGATGATTCTGTTATGTCATCTTCCTTCTTAAACATTAAAATCATGCTGATGTTAAGATCAATCATATTTTCTATTCTAATTGTTTTTATCTGTGTCTACTCATTTGGTCAATCTCTCGGGCGATCAGATAATAATAAAGAAGCGTCACACCATCCGGAGGGTGATATTTCTTTTATTGATTTTAGTATAAACAATATCACTTTATTAAAATCAAAATTTCCAACATTAAGAGGCAATGGAGTAACTATTTGCCTGAAAGAAAATTCGCCTGATTTCAATGACCTTGATATCACAAAACATTTAAAGTTATCACCACTCAAATCATCAACTGTTACCAATCATGCTACATCACTTGCTACGATATTAGTCGGTGATGGCGTTACATCACCTCAAAGCGAAGGAATCTCTTCTGAAGCTAAATTGGTTTGCGTCGACTTTCAAAACCTGATGCCAGAATCAAATGACTTTTATCGAGAACAAAATATATCCATTATCAATCATTCGTATGGAACAGTGATAGAAAACTTTTATGGCAGTAACGCCCATGCCTATGATGATAACATTGAAAGTATGCCGCAGTTATTACACGTCTTCTCTGCCGGAAATCTTGGCTATGCATCAGGTACTGGCACCTATTCTGGTATTGCAGAAAATGCAAATCTCACAGGGAACTTCAAACAAAGTAAAAATAGTTTAGCCATTGGCTCTGTTGATTCTGAAGGAACACCAAGACCATGGAGTTCATCTGGACCTGCTTATGATGGACGATTAAAGCCAGAAGTATGCGCCTTTAGTGATGAAGGAACCTCCGGCTCTGCCGCTATAGTATCTGGTGTTGCTGCGCTTTTACAAGAATATTATCTCAGGCAAAATAATAATTATCCCGATGCTGCTCTTCTTAAAGCAGTGCTCATTAACTCAACAACTGACGTCGGTAAAAAAGGTATTGACTGGCAAACTGGCTACGGAAATATAAACGCTTATAAAGCTCTTAAAACGCTGGAATATAATCACATTATACGCGGTGTATTAAATGAAGACGAAGACGTGACGATACCATTATCAGTACCAGTCAATTCAAGAAATTTAAAAGTTACGTTAACATGGACGGATCCGACTGCTCATGTAAATAGCTCCATAGCTTTGGTGAATGATCTTGATCTCGAAATTATTGGTGCAAGTCGATGGTTGCCATGGATTCTCAATTCTTATCCAGCCGTTGATTCATTGCAAAAGCAGGCAATCCGAGGTCACGATCATTTAAATACAACTGAACAAATAACCATCGAAAATCCAGATGAAGAATCTTATTCAATTCATGTATCTGCGTCTAAAATAAAGCAACAGCAAACCTTTCATATTGCTTATCAATGGGATTCCCCAGATGAATTTTCATGGACATCACCCGTAGCAACTGATAAACTGATGAGCAGCAGAAATGTAATTCTGCGATGGGAAAGTACACTAAAAGCCAGCAAGGGAAATCTTGAAATCTCAACAGACAATGAACAATCATGGAGCGTAGCGCAAACTGATGTTCCATTATCACCAGGAATGTTAAGCTGGTTTTGTCCGAACATATTTTCAAAAGCAAAATTCAGAATGATTGTTGATGATCAGGCTTACGCATCAGATGAGTTTATCATCTCTCCTATTACAACTCTTTCCATGACTTATCATTGCAGTGACTCTCTGCAACTTCAATGGAACACAGAAAGCGCAAGTGATTCAATCAAAACATTCAAACTTCAACATTACAATGATAGTAATGGCTCGTGGGAAAACTCCGTTCAAGAAGCATCCGGAAATGCAACGTTCCACAATACAAATGAAACAGACGTATTTGCTGTATTGCCTGTTATGCCGAATGGCAGAGAAGGTATTCGTAGCGAATCAATGATTGTTAAAGATCAGAACATATTCTGTTTCTATAAAAATGTAGCTGCAACCATAGTAAATGACAGTATTCAAATTCAATGCGAACTAAGCACAACAGAAAATGTAAACAGCATAACTTTTCAAACAAAAAATAATGGCACTCTTACTAATCTAAAAACAAACACTGTAATCGCCGGTGAATCGTACTACACAATATATGATAGGAACCCAATTGAAGGAGATAATATTTATCGCGTACAAATTATATTAACTGATGGCAAAATCATTTTCTCTGATTTCATAGTTGAAGCCTACTTAAAGGAGAAAAATTTTGCGGTTTATCCGAATCCTGCAGACAGTCACACTTATATTACTATTCTTTCCAAAAGTACAGAAGCTTTTACAGTTAAGTTATTTGATTACTCCGGACATATTGTCCTTGAACAAGAGTTTTATGATCAACGAATTGATCTTTCTGTCATCAACTTAAAATCCGGAATCTATATCTATAAAATTTATTCAGGTACTCATCAACCCTCTACGGGAAAAATAGTGTTGAAATAAATTACAAACTTAATATCCTATTTTTTCGGCTTTGTAACTGCTCTCATAGGATGTACCTCGTAAGAGTTTAGCCCATTGGCGGGATCATTGTCGATTAATTTCTTTAGATGCTCATCACTATCAACAGCTACGACGGCAATGCCATAACCACCTCTGGAATCCATCACCGGGCCCAGCACAATTACAGTCTCATCTTCAATATAAGGCTTCCAGTAATCAACATGTTTTTTCATGATGGCACGTTCGTCATCTGTCATGTCAATCATAAATGTTGATCTCGGCGGATTGAGCTTCAAAAAGAAATTTTTCTTTTCCATAGTTATCTATTGCTTTTAATCGGGCATGGCTCCGAATCTGGACATAATAATTTGAACTAATATCTAAGGCTGAGATGATTAGTGAAATGCTAATCGTCACCGGTTAAAAGTTAGAAACTTTTATTCAACATTTGAAATTACTTATTCACTCTTATGCCAATGGAGGTGAAGGATTTTCCATGAATAAGCATATTGAGTTCTTTCTGGAGTTTCATGATCTCATCAAGCGGAAGGCCTAATTCGGTGTGGTATATTTTGTAGATCAGCACCCATTCTTCTTTGTCCATGAAACCATCGGCATTGGCAATAGCACTCAACCAGGCCATGCAACGAATTTGTTTCTGGGCGTCCAGTCTCCTAAGTCCTTCCAGGGATTCTGAATAGACTTTAGTGTTCTCTTTTTTCTTGAGTTCTTCTATCCTGGAATTGAATGTCGCCTCGGATATACCCTCTATTTTCAGCATCTCCTTACCAAAAGCAAGTTCTTTTTCATTCACATTATTATCCGCAGAGATCAGAAGATGGTAAAGGCTGATAAGGGTTGTCTTATAATCCATGAATGTCTAGGCCAAAAGTCGTGCTTCAGTAAAATTATTGAAAATCATCTGAAGATAAAACTTTGTGGAATAGTTTTGAGCTGTAAAATGTGTTCATTTTACGCATAGATCACGAGGCACTAGGTATTTTTACTTATGAGAAATACTCTATACTTTTTTAATTGCCAAACAATACCAATCGAATTTAATAAAAGACATAGCCAGAAGCCCCAAAGCAGATCTGTTTTTACCATAAATACGCTAATCCATATAAATGAGAGTAAGCTAAGTATACTTATACTATGAATAATTAATTCCACTTCTGGCTTCTGTTTCTTTATGAAACTTAAAACCAAAATAATTATAGATCCAAAAAAACTAATAAAGATCATAGTCCGACCGATGTCGCTTTGATAAAGAATCATTACTCCGATAGCTGAGAGACTACTCTCAGAGGGAAAAACTAATGTTGTTGATATTAAATCAATATAATCCTTTTTTTCATCTGCTATGGTGGGGGAGCTAGTAGTTATACTTGTTTTTACTGACGACTGACCTGTAGTATCCATTCCAATTTCACTGACTAGCGAAGTAGTATCAACAGTTTCAGTTACTATAGAATCCGTTCCAATTTCTTCGACAGGCTTTCCAGTGGGATGTTCCCTTCTCCAATTCTCGAACTCCTCCTCTTTATAAAATTGTATCAAATCAACACCATCGCAGCCATAAGCCAGAAAAATAAAAGGAAGTAAATAAGAAGAGAATATTAATACTCTAATAATTTTCATGTCCATATTTTGAGATCTTGATTTTTTTAATCCTTATCGCAATACAAAATACAACACAAACACAATCACCAGAATAATAGCCGTCCATTTTATCCAGGCGCTGTGCTCTGCAAATTCATAACCACAAATAGGACATACTTTGCTCTTCGCATCTATATCCATGGCGCATGATGGACATTCTTTCTTTTTCATAACATTCTAAAATAATTCTTTACCGCAAGGTCGCGAAGGACGCAAGGTTTCGCAAAGGGGATACTCTCAATTTCTCATTCCCCCTTTGCGATTTTTTTTGCGTAATTCGTGGTTAAGTTATTGTTACTAAACAACTATTTAATATTAACTCTTATCCCTTGTGAGTGACTTGTAAATTCGGGTGCATACATACACTGTATTGTTGTGACGCCATTCGAGAAATCTCCTTTCTGTGATACTCGTAAGGTGTACTCAAACACATACGTTCCTTTTGGCAAATAGCCCATGAAGAAATTTGTTGCCAGGTCACGTGGACTTTCATAGTAATACAAACCATCCTGATACTTGAATGTAGAAAGCGTTGATACTGGTTCGAAACCGGCAGCACGCATATCTTTCAAATGAACGTATTCAAGATCACGATCTGAACGTAATTCTATTCTTACCTTAATAAGATCACCAACGCTCAGGTTTGTTTTGTCCGTCACAGGAGTAATCACCGGACCTCGATCTGTATTTTGTTGCAAGAACAAATCTTTCTTCAGCTTCAATGGTGTCTCAGCAGGAGTAATCTTATCTAGCTGTTCGAAATATTGCCAGTACACAGCTCCCCAGGCTACACCATCATCACTCTTGCTCACGGTAATCTTGCCCATCTCTGATTTTACTTCACTGGCCTGCCATGATTTCTTGAAGTATCCTGTGCCAGCTTCAACTTTAGCGCCATCACCCTTTGTTGGATCAACAACTTCGTTACCGATTTTTATATCCACCAGTTTGCTGCTTGCCAACGCGTCACTACCACGACGAAGCAAAGCATAACAAGCTTCGACAGTTGCTTTGGTTGTTTTCCAATCCTGAGTTTGTTTTTGTTTGAGCAACCAGGCTTTCATGTCCTCAACAGCATTTTTATCGCCTGCTACCTCATCATAAACTTCAATCATCAACGCTTGTGTCTCAATAGGTGCCTGATACCAGTACCAACCACCGTCACTCTTCCAGTACATACCCATTTCTTCTGAATGAAGTGAGCGTTCGGTAAATGATTTGATCATGGCTGCTGTTGCCGTCTTATCACCATAGCGATTAAGTGCCAGGCATGTCATGCCCTGTAAATAAATGTTGTAGGATAACCAGTACTTCTTTGCCTGTCCTAAGAAATAATTGAACGCTTCTTTATAAGCTCCCGATATTTCAACATCTTTAAAGTAGCTTCGCGCATAGAGGTAGTTGAAATGAATATAGTTGATGTTGTCATCTTCTAATTTAATCTCTTTGCGTTTTGCGGCTTCTTTCAATTGCTCATAATCATACGCTAGCTTGTTATCCATATAACCAATGGCTTCATTGATCATATTCCATGTGCGATGATCATCACGAATTGACTTCACGCCCATAACATCAAGATGCCCCATAGCGCCAACAATATGCTGTGTCATATATCGGTCTTCCGGAAAACCAGGGAACCAGCTAAAGCCTCCGCTTGATTCTTGTGCTTTCAAAACTTTATCAAGGGCACGTTCCATTTCATTGCCCATGCGATTCAGATCAAATAACAAACCAACAGCACGTTTACGCTGACTCTCATCTTTAGCTTGCAACACCCACGGCGTTTCTTCAAGCAATGCAGTCTTCAACTCCTGGTTTTTCTCAAGATTAGAGAGCAACGCATCAGGTTGAATATTCTTCCATGTATCAAATACACTTTTGATCTTGGGATTGGAATTAGCAATGTGTGATGCGATACTGTTTGCGTAATATCTGCTAAAAGTCTGTTCAACACATTCGTATGGATATTCCATCAGGTATGGCAACGCTTGAATAGCATACCACGCCGGGTTAGATGTAAACTCTAATGTGTAGCGCTGATGACGTAGTGTTGTCGATTTGTTGTTCAA
>DATJHZ010000445.1:0-9683 GCA_035493595.1 Cyclobacteriaceae bacterium
TGATATGATAGAAGCTGTAGTGCCCAAAAGGCGAATTAGTGAGTATGCATTTTTTCTGCAAATGCCAAGGCCCACACGAGTGTTATTAATGACGAACATGATTTATGCATTCGTGATTCCGGTCATTGAAATATTTGTGGGCGCTTATATCATGCGAAGTTCAAATAACCCAACGATAGTAGCGGTTTACCAGCTCACGGTTTATACAGGCATACCCATTACTTTTTTAGTGAATGGATTTCTTCTCAATCACATTAAAATTTCGAACCTCTATAGTTTTGGAATGTTGTTGAGTGGTCTTTCCATGCTCATCATGATGAGTCTCACAAATCTTTCCGTTGTGGGTGTTGGTGTTGCAGGTATTCTGATGGGCTGCTCATTCGGGTTCTTCTGGGCCAATCGTGATTTTCTTACGTTGAATAATACAAATGATTCCAATCGTAATTATTACTATGGACTAGAAACATTTTTCTACACCATCACTTTCATTATTGTGCCACTGATGGTTGGAGCATTTTTAGCAAAGTCATCTGATGGCTGGCTTGGTGGAAGTATCAATCTTGGTTATAAGATTGTAACGGTTGTTGTTTTTCTATTAACCATTCTTTCCAGCATTGTTATTCACAAGGACAACTTTATCAATCCGAAACAAAAAGAGTTTCTCTTTTTCAAATTTCACATGCTCTGGAAAAAGATGTTGGTGCTTGCTGTGCTTAAAGGTCTTGCACAAGGTTATCTGGTAACAGCACCTGCAATTTTAATTATGCGATTGGTGGGTAATGAAGGCTCGCTTGGATTAGTACAAGGTATTAGCGGCGTGGCTACAGCCATCATGCTTTATCTCCTCGGACGATTGACGAAGCCAGAACACCGGATTTATATTTTCTCTGCCGGACTCATTATCTTTTTAATAGGAACACTTACCAATGGAATTCTCTTCTCAGCCACAGGTGTGATCATTTTTATTCTATGCAAAGTATTGTTTCAACCGCTACACGACATCGCATATTTTCCAACGCAGATGAGAGTTATTGATGTAGTATCCAAAATTGAAAACAGGAATGCTTACACCTACATCTTCAATCACGAATTTGGTTTGTACCTGGGCAGATTTCTTGGTCTTGGATTATTCATCTGCCTGGCAACTTACGTGTCTGAAAGTTTCGCATTAAAGTATTCATTAATTGTCATTGCTGTGATTCAATTGAGTTCCATTCCAATGGCTAAACACATCATTGCACAATGTGATAAATTAGATAGAGCATGAAATACATATATATAATCGTTGCAATTGTTATGATCACAGCCTGTCACCAGTCTGACAGGGTAGGGCAAACTAAAATTGCACGCATCGAACTTATGCCTGATCAGCCCCGGCCTTTCAAGATGATGGATTGGAAAGAAAAAGCCGAACACTTTGATCAGTATGTTTTCAATCTTGATTTAAAAGGCGAGCACAGACCTTTTCTTTGGATTGACAGCGCCAAACGAAACTTCTCTCAAAATACCATTGGTATGTATACCGTGATTGGTGATATACGCCAGGGAACAAATGGAAGCACAGAATTTCATGAAGCACTCTGCTCCATGGGTTCTGTTATGGGTGCCGGACTTGTGGGCATCGATAAGACAAATCAGAATGGATTCAATTATGTGAAGATGACGCAGAATTATTTCAACTCAGCCAATGGTTGGAATATCATGATGAATAATACAAACTCTTCCGTTGCCTTGTTAGGTGGTGGTTACGGACGAGACTGGTGGTATGATGTATTTCCTAATGTATTGTACTATGGCATGTCGGCAGTTTTTCCACATGTAGAAAGAGCAGACAGCCTTCAGCATGTTATTGCAGAACAGTTTTATAAAGCAGACTCTGTTCTTCATGGCAATTACAATTACTCCTATTTTGATTATAGCAAGATGGAAGGATTCTCCAACGGAATTCCACATCAGCAAGATGCCGCCGCCGGACATGCCTATGTACTCTTATGTGCTTATGAAAAGTTTGGTGATGAACGTTACCTCAAAGGTGCAAAGTCTGCTATGGATGCATTTGTTAATCAGAAAGAAAGCAGATTCTATGAAGTGCTTATGCCATTTGGTGCATTAGTCGCTGCTAGATTAAATGCTGAGCACGGCACACATTATGACGTGAAGAAAATTCTTGATTGGACATTCGAAGGCTGCAAGGCCGCTGATGGAAGAACCGGATGGGGTGTTATTGCCGAGCGCTGGGGCGACTATGATGTTTATGGATTACAGGGAAGTATCACTGATGGCGGAGGCTATGCCTTCTTAATGAATTCATTTGATATGGCATGGCCCCTTGTACCAATGGTACGATATGATAGCCGCTATGCTGAAGCTATTGGAAAATGGATGCTGAATGTAGCTAACGCGGCACGATTATTTTACCCGTATGAGATAGACGATAACCATCAGTGGTTAGCGGCACAGAAAGAAATAACCAAGGACGTAATTGCCTATGAAGGTCTACGCAAAATTGATTATACCTATAAAAAAGAATCATTGTATGGCGTAAGCCCTGTTGCATTGGGTGATGGTCCTCAGTGGATAAAAGGACAACCGGAGACATCCATGTTTAGCTTATACAGTTCTGCCCAGGTTGGAATATTTGGGTCTATCATCAAGAAAACAAATGTAGAAAAGATTCTACAATTGAATTGTAATGCTACAGACTTCTATCAGCAGAATTCTTTTCCTACTTATTTATACTACAATCCTTACGACAGCATTCAAACAGTTTGTTTCTACACCGGTAATAAAACGAAGGTTGATTTATATGATGCTTTGTTGAATGAATACGTCGCAAAAGATGTCTCCGATGAGTCCTGTTTCGAGATGAAGGCCAAGTCGGCCAGACTCATGGTTGTATTACCGGCCGGTAGTGCAATTGTTAAAGACAATGATGCATACATGGTAGCATCTAAAGTTGTCTCCTACGCAAATCAAAATAAAGGTAATTAAATAAGCCTATGAAAAATCACCGACTCAATTTTCTATTTCTTCTGCTAACGATTGCTATTGCAACGCCCGCATATACGCAGGTTCTTCTCTCAGGAACTGTCAAGAGCGTACTGGGTGAACCATTACCAGGCGCCAATGTTATCATCATGAATTCCACCATAGGTACATACACCGATGCTGAAGGCGTTTTCAAATTAGAAGCTCCTGCAGGTAGCAGCAATGCTGTGCTGGCTATCTCACTTATCGGCTACAATACCGAAGAAGTAATTATTGGTGATAAAGTTGAATTCTCTGTTATACTGACAGAGGATTTAAAGATGCTTAATGAAGTTGTTGTTACGGGATATCAAACTGAAGAAAGAGGAAAGATATTAGGTTCAGTCAGTACCGTAAGTCCTGAATTGCTAACGAAGATACCAGTGTCAGGTATAGACCAGGCGTTGCAGGGAAGAGTTCCAGGTGTGGTTGTATCACAAAATACAGGAGCGCCAGGTGAAGGTGTGTCCGTTCGCATCAGGGGTTTAGGTTCCATCAATAGTTCTAATACTCCACTCTATATCATCGACGGAATTCCAACACAAGATGCAACATCAGTATCTCCACAAGATATTCTTACTATTTCTGTTCTTAAAGATGCCAGCGCTTCAGCCATCTATGGTTCACGCGCTGCCAATGGAGTGGTGCTTATCACAACAAAGATTGGAACGAATAACAAACAGGTAATTCAATTCAATAGCCAGATTGGTTTTCAACAGCCAACCCGACTTGTGCCTATGGCCACAACAGATCAATATGTATCCATCTACAATGAAGCTGTGCTGGCCGATACAGTAGGTACACCATCTTTTCTTTGGAGACCTTTAATTACTGATGATATTAAAAGTGGCTTGCCTAATGTTAATCAGGTGAAAGCTATTATGAGACCCAACGCATTATTGCAAACTCATAGCTTATCCATTTCTGGTGGTGAAGGGAAAACAAAATATTTTATTTCAGGAAATTACTATAGTCAGGATGGGATCATCAAGGCAAGTGATTATAAAAGAATTACGGGCAGAATCAATGTTGAGTCGCAGGTAAAAAAATGGTTAAAGACTGGCGTTAACCTTAATGTATCAACAGCTACAACAGATCTTGTTGGAAGTTCTGGAGATGGTGCTGGCGGAAATGGGGGAAGTGTTTTGCGATATGCTTATTTCCGTTCACCAGCAATACCTATACGAAGCCAGGCAACGGGTGACTATACCGATAAGCCAAGCGATAATTACAATGGCAATAACCTTTACAACAATTTATTTGGCGATGGATATAACCCTGTTGGCATGCTGGCTTATAACAATAACAAACGCATAGCTGATCGATTGTTTGGAAAAGTTTTTGTGACTCTTAATCTTCTTGAAGGACTTTCCTTTACATCCAATGTTGGTGTTGACTATACAAGTCAAAACCAGCGCCGGTTTGATCGTAACTGGGGATCTGGCAATAGGATCAATAATCCTAATCGCTTAACAGTTAACAACGATCGAAATCACACATTAACATTCAGCAATTTTATCAATTACAATAAAACTTTTGGTGACCATAATTTTACTGTTTTATTAGGTACTGAGGCGATTAAAGCTTCTAATTATAGCGCTGGTGCTACAGACATGAGTTTTGCCAATCAAAGCTCAACGTTAACCTATCTGAATAATGGTATTGGTGTTAAAACGTTATCTGAATCACAGGCAGGAAATGCTTTACTATCTTTTTTCGGAAAAATTGGTTATGACTACAATGAAAAATATCTCGCGTCAGTAACATTAAGACGTGATGGCTCTTCACGCTTCGGACCAAACAATCGCTGGGGAAATTTCTATGCGGGATCATTAGGCTGGCGAATTGACAAGGAATCATTCTTGCAAAATAATTCATGGATTGATAAGCTATTGCTGCGAGCTGGATATGGTGTAATAGGTAATCAGGAAATTCCCAACTATGCATTCTCTGATGAGATCGGCGTGAACAATCCATATTCATTTGGTAATACTAAAAATGTTGGCTATGCCGTATCAAAATTGGGTAATGCAAATATCAAATGGGAATCCAGCAGTCAGTTAAATGCAGGAGTAGATCTCGCGATATGGAATGGCAAACTCTTAATGTCGTTAGACTACTTCAACAAAGTAACATCAAGCTTATTGGTTAATCAGCCAATAGCATCTTCTGCCGGACTTGCTACCGCACCAATCGTAAATAATGGAAAGGTATTAAACCGAGGTCTTGAACTGGCTTTAAATTATTCTGATAAGATTGGAGCATTCACCTACACCATAAGTCCAAATGCAGCACTCCTTCACAATGAAGTACTATCAGTTGACAGACCTATTGCCGGTGGAGCGTACGGATCACAATATACAACGCTGACAGAAAAAGGATATCAGATTGGTTCATTCTACATGTTAGAGATGGAAGGGATCTTTCAAAATCAATCAGACATTTTTACGCACGCTAATCAGGGAGGCTCAATCAAGCCTGGAGATGTAAAATTCAAAGATCAGGATGGCAGTGGTACAATAGATTATAACAAAGACAGAGCACATGTAGGAAGTGCAATTCCAAAAGTTACCGGCGGACTTAATATAGCATTGGGTTATAAAAACTTTGACCTGTCTGTTTTCTTTCAGGGCGCTTACGGACAGAAAATTCTTTCTGTGTTAAACCGAGATATAGAAGGTTTCTACAGACCCTTTAATGTAACAGAGCGATATTATTCAAATCATTGGACACCAGAAAATCCAAGCAATCAGTATCCACGTGCATCATGGTCGGCTTCCGGAAACAATGCGCAGATCTCAACCCGCTTTTTAGAAAGTGGTTCTTATACACGATTAAAAAATCTTCAACTCGGATATACGATACCAAAATCGATACTGGAAAAATTTAACATCACAGCACTCCGTATTTATTTCTCCGGTGCCAACCTGCTCACATTTACAAAATACTCAGGCATGGATCCTGAAATGACAGTGAGTGATAACTCCAAAACAGATGGAGATAAAGCCAACGGTATAGACTGGGGAACTTATCCAGCTGCAAAGTCATACAATTTTGGAGTGAACGTTACTTTTTAATCGACACAACTATGAAAAAGATAATCAAAGTAATCATCTCTGTTTTCTTGGTAGCATTATCAGGTTGCTCCAATTTCCTGGAAGAAAATCTACAAGGTAAATTTTCAAGTGCTACTTTTTTCAAATCACAGCAAGATGCGATTTTAGCAATCAACGGTGTTTATAACAGCGCCTCGTTCATTTCAACAAACAATGCACTGTGGGTGTTTGGCGATGTTGCTTCAGACGACGCAACAAAAGGCGGTGGTGCCGGAGATCAGGGTGATATTTTATTCGTTGATCAATTTAATTATGTACGAAGCAATACTGTTTTAGAAAACACCTGGAAACAATACTACGACGGAATATCACGCGCCAACTATGTGCTCTATTATGTTCCGCCAATTAACATGGATGTTACACTCAGGAACAGAATTCTTGGAGAGGCTAAATTCTTACGCGCTTATTTCTATTTCAATCTTGTCAATATTTATGGAGAGATACCGCTGAAACTAATACCACCATTTTCTTCGAGTGAAGTAAATATTCCTAAATCTTCAGTGGATAAAATTTACACACAGATTGTAACGGACTTACAAGAAGCTATAAAAGTTCTTCCGAAAACATATACCAGTTCTGATCTGGGAAGAGTAACGAAAGGTGCAGCGTGGGGAATGCTGGCAAAGGCTCATCTCTATCAGGAGCAATGGAGTGATGTGCTCACAGCTATTGACTCATTAGATGCTGCAGGTAATTATAGCCTGGTATCAGTCTATAAAAATAATTTTATTGATTCAACACAAAATAACACGGAATCCATTTTTGAAATACAACATCTGCGTGGTCAGGGAATGGGTAGTTATCTCAGTCAGTACTTTTCTCCATCAGCTTACAATGGTTATTACTTCAACGCGCCTTTACAAAATTTTGTAGACGAATTTGAAACAGCACCAGACGATACTCCAGATCCAAGACTTGATTACACTGTAGGTCGTGCTGGAAATAAATGGGTTAACGGTGAGGCCTTTGATCCGTCATGGTCACCAACCGGTTATCTCAATAGAAAAAATTCGGAGCCAAAGAAAGGTACTCTTCCCATTGGTGATTCAGGTCTTAATTATGTCTACATGCGCTACGCTGACATACTGCTTATGAAAGCTGAAGCCTTGAATGAATTGAATCGTGGAGATGAAGCTATTGTGCCACTGAATGCCGTGCGTAAAAGAGCGCGCGAAAGTTACTTGTACGATACAGCATTACCTGGCTTCGGCACTGTTCCAACAGGATTATTAGATGATGTTTCTAATGGAGGCAAGCAAGCTGTCACAGATGCCATCCGTCATGAACGCAGAGTTGAACTTGGCTTTGAGTTTCATCGCTATTTCGATTTGATGCGCTATGGCCAAAGCGCAGCAGAGGCAGCTTTAAATGGTACAGGTTTCAATTACAGCAAGCGTTATTTTCTTATTCCACAATCAGAACTTGATACAAATCCAGCAATCACAAATTAATAATATAACTCTAAACAATTTAAACAATCAACTATGAAAACTAATCATGTAAAAATGCTCCTTAGTGCGATGGTGGTACTCCTGATCGCCTGGGGATTTAGTGCATGCTCCAGTAATGACTCAACACCGAAAGTGGTTAAAACAGATTTGATAGCTGCCGTTGCAGCTGCCAATACTTTGATTTCTACAACACATGAAGGTGTTGGTACAGGCGACTACCTTAAAGGATCTCAGGCTCCTTTGATAGCTGCCATCGAACAAGCTCAACTTGTTGTTGATAATACAGCTGCAACAAAAGCACAGGTTACAGCAGCTATTGCAAATTTAACAGCAGCCGTAACTACTTATCAAAACAACAAGATAACACCTATTGATCCAACAAACCTCGTAGGTCAGTGGACGTTTGATGAGATAGCTTCTGCAACAGTTGGTGCTACAGTTAAAGATTATTCAGGTAATAGTCATGATGGTACTATTAAAGCCGGCCCTGCTGGTTGGGGTTCAGGAGTGCCTGCGCTTACTACAGATCGTTATGGAAATGCTAACAAGGCTCTTCTGTTTGACAAAGGTGCTAATATTGAAATTCCTTATAGCACAGCGCTTAATCCTGCTACTTTATCAATCTCTGCATGGGTGAAATTGAGTGAAGTACGTAACAATCGTTTTATTGGTTTACATTCCTGGATAGGTTATAAGTTTGAAGTTCAGGATGCAAACTATCCTTTTGCAACGGTAGGGTATAGTGGCGGAAGTTATGACCGTGCTGCTGGAGCGGCGTTGACTCAAAATACCTGGTATCATTTAGTGGTAACATTTACTGCAGGAGAAATGATATTCTATATCAATGGTGTAAAAGACTCTAAGGTGCAGGATGCTACACCTGAGCCAGCTGTTTCAATTGCTGGTGATCCATACAATTTGGTTCTTGGTGAAGATTTTCCTGCAGATCAGTACGCAGCTACTACTGCTAACTTTGACACCGATCACAAAATTCCTCTGGATTGGGGTAGCTACTTACATGGCTCTCTTGATGAAGTCAGAATTTACAAATCAGTTCTTACACCAACACAGGTTACAAGCATTTACAATGCAGAAAAACCTTAGGGGTTAGTTTGGGTTACTAAGCATGGACATTCACTGTATAGTGAGTGTCCTGCTTTTTTTATCGGATTCATTTCTTTGATTCAATTAATATCATGGAGTGGAACCAAAATTTTATAGGAATAGAATTATGGAAAAGGCTTACTATAGGATTGGCATAAGAGCATTAATTTTTTTGCTATTCAGCTTAATCAATAAACAATCATTCTCTCAAAATGGTCAGATAGCAATTTCCAGAGTTGATAACATGCCTAATTTTCCAAGTCCTTATGTGATGCGCGATTGGAAAGATGTTGCAAAGAAATATGACGCACTAATTTATTCTACTACTGCAACGGGACAGTACCTGCCATTCATTCATATAAAAACAGGTGGCATTAATTATCCTTCCATAGATCCAATCTATCTCGATACGTATGTTGGATCATCTAATGCCGGAAATCAGGCTGAAGCAATCAATATTATTCCGTCAATAGTGAGTGGTTCATTAATGGGTATTGATAAATCAAATCAAGGTGGTGTTAATTGGGTTGCTAAGGCAAACGAATTTTTTAATAAGGCCAATGGTCAGCAAATATTCCTTAATGGCTACTCATCAACCAGTGGTTATGACTGGTGGTATGATGTGATGCCCAATGTATTTTTTTATCAGTTGTATTCTCAATACCCGACAACATCTAATTTTAATTCTCAATTCACAACAGTAGCAGATCGATGGCTTTCTGCTGTTTATGCTATGGGTGGTTCTTCTACACCATGGACTCTGCCTCAGATGGATCATCGTGGATGGTATCTTTCTTCAATGACACCGAATGATCAAAGTGTGCATGAACCGGAATCAGCGGGAAGTATTGGCTGGTTGTTATATCATGCTTTCCTTAAAACAGGAAATAAAAAATATTTAGAAGGTGCTGAGATGTCAATAGAATATCTCTCTGGTTTAACAACCAATCCTTCCTACGAACTTCAACTTCCTTACGGAACATTT
>DATJHZ010000446.1:0-7960 GCA_035493595.1 Cyclobacteriaceae bacterium
CTCTTAACAGATGTAGTTTAAAATGATCTATTCTGAAAATATTTTCACTGAACGCATGCAATCACGGATACCAAAGGCATCATTCCTTCACCGAATAAAAATCACTGCAATCAATTTTATGCAGTTCGATTTTCATCTTCGAATGAATGTGTTGTGCTTACACTATCACAGTGTTAGGACAGTGTTATCATGCATCCTTTTTTTGTGTTTTTCAGAAATAAAAGCCCAGCATATTCGCTTCGATCAAATGAGTATTGCCGATGGACTGTCAAGCAATTCTGTTTATACCATATTTCAAGACAGTTATGGTGTATTATGGTTTGGCACCATTGATGGGCTTAATCGCTATGATGGGTATTCAATAACTGTCTACAGGCATAACAACTTAAAGAAGAGTAGCCTTTCTAATAATAGGGTAACACTTATATATGAAGATCGGCAACGGCAACTCTGGCTTTATGATGAATTTAGCAGCACATTAATCCGATACATCTCAGCAAAAGATGAATTCAAAACATACTATCTGGATAAAGTAGTTAACAATGATCTTGAAACGTTAGATAGCATTTATGAAGACAAGAGTGGAACGTTGTTTGTTCAATCAAATACGGGCTTCAACCTTCGCTATGATAAAGAAAAAGATCGTTTCGAAGCTCTGAAAAGAGATAGCATACCAGGTACAGCAATAGTAGACTGGACTAAAAAAAAGGAATGGCAAAAGCTTTTGACAGCATTTAATCAATACTTATTAAATTCAGGAAGCACGTTTAATACAAAGAATATTGTTGTCAATAAAATTTTCCGTGACTCAGAAAACAGATATTGGATTGCCACAAGACTTGATGGTTTGTATTCAGTGACAGAAAAGAATGGTAGCTTCCAGTTCACAAGTCATCTGCATACATCCGAAAAATTTGAATTGATCAATAGCGATGACATCTATGATATTTACGAAGACCAATCTAACGTTGTATGGATTGGCACCAAGAACAACGGCCTCTATAGATATTCTCGATACAAATACAAATTTGAACACATAGAGGATATTCAATTAAGCGACAGAACTTTTCACCTGGGTACATTACGAGCCATAACTCAAGATGCGGATAAAAATATCTGGGTTGGTACAAATGATCGTGGACTTCTACGAATTGACGCCACAAAAAGAACTGGAAGATTATTTACTATTGATCCTGAAAATATAAAAAGTGTTGGTCACCGGTTTATACGATCATTGTGGATTGATTCGGATCAGAATTTATGGATTGGACATTACAAGGGATTTAGCAAGTATCGTAAATCGTCTGAAGATTTTACTCAATACTTTCCACAGACCGATAATGACGAAGAAGCAAGAGTTTATGATTTTAAAAGTGGAAAGAACAATAGTATATGGATGGCTGGCTGGGATCTGATACTAAATTTCACTCCAGGCAAAAATCAATATAAGATGATATCAAAGTCGAAGTCACCAGAACTTGATTTTTCAAATGAGAACATTCGTGACCTGGAGTTGGATAATAATCAGGAGTTATGGATTGCTGTTGGCGAAAAAGGAATGAGCTTGTACGACAAATCAAAAAAACAATTCAGTACTTTTCATTATACACCAGATAATTCGAATACACTTCCGTCAAATAATATCTTTGATGTTTTTAAAGATAGTTACCATAACATTTGGCTTTCCACTGCCGATGGGCTTTGTCTTTTTAATCCACTCAAGATGACTTTCAAAACCTATACAGTAAATGAAGGTTTGCCAAGCAATCTTGTTTATGGGATGATGGAGGATAAGAATGGAAATTTATGGTTCAGTACCACAAAAGGTATTGGCAGATTAGATCCATCAAATAAAACTTTCAGAAACTACGACATCAGTGATGGCCTCCAAAGCAATGAGTTTTCAGAAAATGCTTTTTATCAGAATGATGAAAGCACTATGTTTTTTGGTGGCATCAATGGTCTGACAATATTTCACCCAGACTCTGTTCCTGATAATCCTAATCCTCCTAAAGTTTCCATAACAAATATTAGATTTTTTGACAAACCTCACTCCGAAGTCGAATTGTTTGATGAATCAGATATCAAACAAAAACTTTTGAATCAGGAGGAAATCATTATTACACCCGAGTATCGTTCGATCTCTTTTGAATTTGTGGCACTTCACTATGTAAATCCGCAAAAAAACAAATACGCTTACATGCTGGAAGGTTTTGATGAAACATGGACATATAGAGATGCTAATGTGCGGTTTGCCAATTATACTAACCTGGAACCGGGCTCATACTATTTTAAAGTAAAGGCTGCCAATAGTGATGGTGTATGGAGCAAAGAATACACGCAATTAAAACTAACAATTAAACCACCCTTCTATGCAACATGGTGGTTCATTTCAATGTCTGTATTTATTATTATAGTAGCTGGCATATTTGCTTACCGAAAGCGAATTGCTATGGTTAGAAAACAACAGAGCATGAAATCAATTCAACTGGAATCAGAGTTGAATTTTTTGAAAAGCCAGGTCAATCCACATTTTCTTTTTAACACGCTTAACAATATTTATGCCTTATGCCAGGTTAACTCAAAAAATGCTGCTCCTATGGTAGGTAAAATATCGGAGATGATGCGCTATATGATATATGATTGTAATGCCGACCTTGTACCTTTACAGAAAGAAATTGAATACTTGCAGAATTATATAGATTTAAATCAACTAAAAAGTAATCGAAAACTTAATGCGTCTATGCACATTGAAGGAAATACTGAAGGATTAAAGATTGCACCTTTATTGCTAATTAATTTTCTGGAGAACAGTTTTAAGCATGGAGACATTAATCTGAATGGTGATGGATTTATCAGAACAGAATTGATCGTTAATAACCTGGAGCTATTTTTAACAATAGAAAATTCGTTCAGAGAAACCCATCCATCTTCAAACAACCAAAAAGGCATTGGTCTTGAAAATGTTAAACACCGGCTTAGTTTGCTTTATCCGAAGCGACATTCACTACGCATCAATAAAAATAATCGTATCTTCGAGATAGAACTTAAACTACAACTCAATTGAATTTAAAGTGTCTTATTGTTGATGATGAGTTCCTGGCCAGACAACTGCTTGAAGGTTATGTGCAGAAAATTCCATATCTGGAAATGATGGGAAGTTGTGAAAGTGCATTTGAAGCTATTACCGTATTACAGCAACATAAAATTGATTTACTCTTTCTGGATGTAAACATGCCTGAGTTGAATGGCATAAATTTTATCAAAACACTTAATCACAAACCAGAGATTATCATTACCACAGCGTACTCAGAGCATGCTCTTGAAGGATATCAGCTTGATGTGATTGAGTATCTTTTAAAACCAATATACTTTGAGCGCTTTCTCAAAGCCGTTAATAAAGCCAAAGATTTAATAGATCTTAAAATACAGGCGCAGCAGGTTGCAAAAAGCAGTTCAGCCGGAACAGCGAATCTTGAAGGAGATTCTTTTTTCATCAAGACAAGCGCACAAAAAATAACGCGCATTAATCTTTCTGATATTCTTTACATCGAAAGCTTGCATGAATACGTCAGAATTCATCTGAATGATACAAGCTATACGATCTATCATTCGTTGAAAAATTTACTTGATATTCTACCGCCCGACCAATTCATCCAGATCCATCGCTCGTACATTGTAAATTTTAATCGCGTTACTTGCATTGAAGGCAACGTGGCTAAAATAGACCAGATAGAATTAAGTGTAGGTAAGAATTTTAAAGAGGATTTTCTTAATCGGGTTAAATCCAAGAGCATCGGGTTTAATCAAAAATAATGTATCACTAATTCTTAAAAATCCCTGCAGCTTTAACACGCTTTTATCTCATGCAGTAGATTCGCGCTCACAAAGAACTGACGGTAACACAATTCTCTCTTTTTTGAGATCTATCTTCTTGGCCAATGATTTAAACAGTAAAGTAGCTGCTGCTTCTCCCATGGCAAATGCTGGCTGCATTACTGTGGTAAGTGGAGGAGCCAGTAACGCCGCAATCTGAAGATTAGAGAATGCAATAACTTTAACCTGATGTGGTATGGATAATTTACATTCGTGGCAAGCACGATATACCTGCATGGCAAGTTTCTCTACTGAACACACAACACCATCAACTTTTCTATCGCTGCTTAGTACGTTCTTTATGATCTCATAACTTTCATTTTCGTTTTCACTGCACAACACGGTATGTTGTTCCGATACTTCTATACCATGTTCGTGAAGAGATTTTATGAATCCTTCTTGACGCTTATTGATAATGGAGAGATTTCCAGCAGCTGAAATAAAGATAACTTCTTTACATCCTTTCTCAATAAGATGATTTGTAGCTTTATAAGACGACTCAAAATCGTCTGTTAAAACTTTGGCGGTATCAACTTCATCACAAATGCGATCGAAAAAAATCAATGGCATTTCGGCTGCAACCTGTGCATGAATATGACTGTTCTTTTTTACACCTCCGGAAACAGAGATCAACACACCATCCACACGGCCTCCTCGAAGCTCCTGAAGGATAGACTCTTCACGTTCGCAACTTTCATGTGTTAGATATACCATAACATGATAACCCTTGGCTTGTGCTATACTGTCTATGCCGTTAATAGCATTCGAAAAAAAAGTATCGGCAACTTCAGGTAAAACAATAGCAATATTCCGCGTTTTGCGGTTCTTCAAACTACCGGCATAAGCATTGGGAACGTAATCAAGCTGCCTGGCATACTCAAATACCTTTCGCTTTGTTTCCTCACTGATTTCATGGCTATCACTCAATGCCTTTGACACTGTAGACACTGCAATTTTTAAATCCTTCGCAATTTTTCGAATCGTAACACTCATGAATAACCTTCTGTTATAGCCTTTATTTGTAGTAATTAATGCGAAACCGGTTTCGTAAATAAAGCGCACCTATCCCGTCCAAATCACTAAAATATTCACCAAGTTCGTAAAATAAGTTTACATAAGCATGTATCATAACTTCACGCAAACACAAAAAGTATGAATAAGCTAAATGAAATAGGACCCCTGAATAATCTGGATGAATGGGAAGATGACGTTTTAAGAAGATATCCAGATCCTGATGCTATCGCCAGTAGCAAATCGACCGAAGAATATAGAAATTACGACAACCCTGTACGTGATACCGTAAAGGAATTTTACAAGCTTAATCATACCTATCAGACGTATGATTTCGTTTCGAAAAAAGAATCTGAGTTTCTGAAATTTAACAGAAAGTCAATGCCTGTTTGGGATGCTTTTACTTTCTTAAATCAATTGGTAGATGATTCAGATCCAGACACAGACCTGGATCAATTGCAACACTTATTGCAAACATCAGAAGCCATCCGTCGCGACGGACATCCAGACTGGATGATATTAACCGGATTAATGCATGATATGGGGAAAGTGCTTTGCCTGTTTGGTGAACCCCAATGGGCTGTTGTGGGTGATACGTTCCCGGTAGGTTGTAAGCATTCTGATAAAATTGTATATCCTGAATTTTTTCAACTCAATCCTGATAGCACTGATGAACGCTTTAACACAAAGTATGGTGTATACTCACCTAACTGTGGATTAAAAAATGTTCACATGTCATGGGGACATGACGAGTATGTTTACCAGATGATGAAGGATTATATTCCTGAACCTGGACTTTACATGTTGCGCTATCACTCATTCTATTCTCAACATCGCGAGCATGCGTATGATCATTTACTGGATGACCATGATCGTGAAATGTTTAAATGGGTGGATCTGTTTAATCCCTATGATCTATATTCAAAAAATCCAAATCCTCCTGACTGGAAAGTGCTCAGGCCTTACTATGAAGATCTTGTAGCAAAATATTTACCTGCTACACTTAAGTTTTAATGCAGTTCATAAAGACTGATTAATTTACAACCACCCGGCTGAGCATGCACAAACTTCAGACAGAAGACTATGTAGTATTTTTTATTTATTTCATAGTAGTATCGGGGTACGGGTATTATGTCTATCAAAGAAAAAAATCATTAACGGTTAATTCCCAGGATTTCTTTCTTGCCGAAGGCTCATTAACATGGTGGGCCATCGGGGCATCATTAATTGCTTCTAATATTTCAGCTGAACATTTTATTGGTATGTCGGGCTCAGGCTTTGCCCTGGGCCTCGCCATTTCCACTTACGAGTGGATGGCTGCTGCAACATTAATTATCGTTGCCGTATTTTTTATTCCGCTCTATTTAAAGAATAAAATTACTACCATGCCGCAGTTTCTTTCAAAGCGGTATAGCGATCAGGTTAGTACCATCATGGCAATATTCTGGCTGCTGGTATATGTGTTTGTAAATCTTACTTCGATAATTTATCTAGGTGCCATAGCCATCACATCCATATCTAACATAAGTTTTACATGGTGTATCGTTGGCTTAATCTCATTTGCACTCGTTCTTACATTAGGGGGTATGAAAGTTATTGGCTATACCGATGTGATCCAGGTTCTGGTCCTGATCATCGGTGGACTCATTACTACTTACCTGGCCCTACTCCTGTTATCAAAACATTTTGGTTATGGAGAACATGTGTTATCAGGACTTTCTGTGCTTCGGGAAAAAGCCGATTCACATTTTCACATGATCTTTAAACCAGACAATCCATATTATAAAGATCTGCCAGGTTTATCCGTACTCATTGGTGGCATGTGGATTAACAATCTTAATTATTGGGGTTGTAATCAATATATAACACAACGTGCACTTGGGGCTGATCTTAAAACAGCGCGCAACGGTCTTCTATTTGCCGCTCTATTGAAATTAATCATACCAGTTATTGCTGTGCTTCCTGGTATAGTCATGTTTGTCCTTTACAAGGAAGGATTGTTTCAGCAGGAAATGGTGAATGAAAGCGGTGTACTTAAGCCAGATCATGCTTATCCTACATTGCTTAATCTTCTTCCTCCAGGTCTTAAAGGTGTTGCCTTTGCCGCGTTAACAGCAGCGATTGTTGCATCACTGGCTGGAAAAGCAAACAGCATCTCGACTATTTTCTCTATGGACATTTATAAAAAGTATATCAACAAAAATGCTACTGACGAGAAAACAGTTTCTATTGGCAGATGGGCTGTAATTATCTCTTTAATTATTGCTGGTATTGTTGCACCTGCTTTAAGCACGTTGGATCAGGCTTATCAGTTTATTCAGGAATATGTTGGCTTCATTTCTCCTGGTGTGTTAGCTATTTTCCTGATGGGCTTTTTCTGGAAAAGAACAACAACCAGAGCCGCGTTGGCAGGTACACTGTTGACAATTCCAATTTCCACCGTATTAAAATTCTTGCCTGTCTGGACAAACGGTGCCTTCCCTGATTATCCGTTTCTCGACAGAATGAGCATTACGTTTGTCTCTATCATCGTGATCATGATTATCCTCAGTCTTTCTCAAAAGAAATCTGATCATCAAAAGAGTATCATAATTGATAAAACCATGTTTAAAGTTTCGCCCGCATTTCAGGTTGGCTCATTAATCATAATTGGAATTTTAGCAGCGCTGTATATTGTATTCTGGTAAGATGTCTCCATGACAACTTGCAAAGCACCGGGATAATTTTGTTTCATAATCTTTCATGTTTATTCTTTCAACTATTTCTCACACCTGAGTTGTATCGGCTTAATAAGTTACTGTGATTTAGAAACTGTTTTAGGCAAAATAATCTCATTGTTGTGTGCTAATCTCTACAACTGTGCTTTAAAAACAATAAATAAGCAAGCATAAGAATACGGCACATCAATTGATTATAGGTTGTTATTATTTTAAATTAAAACAACTAAAACATGAAAACAACCAATTTATTCAATATGCGTACGCTGATCATTGCACTATCTATGGTAGCTGTAAGTATGTCAGCATTTGCACAGCAACAACAAACCTCATCAGAAACTGCTATAACACCTAAG
>DATJHZ010000447.1:0-4577 GCA_035493595.1 Cyclobacteriaceae bacterium
CTGATTCCCATAACATGGCTTGCACCTGTTCTAGCTCCCGTTGTTTGCTCCCTCACTATGATCGTTTTAGCTGCTGTAATTCTTAAAAACAGTAAAACTAAAATATTCACAGGCCCATTTCTTTTCTTTCTAATTATGGGTTGTATGTTAGTTCTTTTCACATTTATGAAAGACTATGGAAGTATCTTGCTTTCAGCAGGTTCGTTCTCAGCCTATGTACATCTCATTCAAAGCAAAACATTTGTTGCTTCAGAGTATGCTCCAGCTTCCTACAACTGGTTGGTTTTTTGGATTGGTGAGATTTTTATTTGTGCGAGTATTATCTACCTGGTTGGAAGCAATTCTATAAAAATGAGTTCAACAACAAGACTGCTGAATCTCAGATATAGAAAAGACTTAAAGCACACTAGCCAATAAGATGCCAGGAGAGATTAAAGCAATGTCCCCTTTAAAGTAACGGCTGCAATGCTGAAATAAATTATCAAACCAGTAACATCAACCAACGTAGCCACAAATGGTGCCGAAGAGGTTGCCGGATCAAAGCCAAACTTCTTTAAGAAGATGGGAATCATTGAACCGTTTAATGTTCCCCACATCACAATACCAATAAGGGAAAAGAATATGGTTACTGCTACTAACATATAATGCTCGGTATAATCAAACCAACCCATCTCCTGCCAGAGTACAATTCTTATAAAACCTATAGTTCCCAGTACAACGCCCAATGTAAGTCCTGATAGAATTTCTCTTCGCATCACAAACCACCAGTCTTTCATGGTAATTTCTTTAAGAGCCATTGCCCGGATGATAAGGGTAGCCGCCTGAGATCCGCTATTACCGCCACTTGAAATAATTAACGGAATGAACAAAGCCAATACAACAGCTTTTGAAATCTCATTATCGAAATAACCCATGGCTGTCGCCGTGAGCATCTCTCCTACAAAAAGTATAATTAACCAGCCTGATCTTTTCTTGATCAATGTAAAGAATGGTGTTTTTACGTAGGGAAAATCCAATGTTTCAACACCACCAAACTTTTGCATTTCTTTGGTTGTATTTTCTTCTGCAATGTCCAGCACATCGTCTATCGTCACAACACCGATTAAAACATTATCAGAATTAACTACTGGAAGTGCAACCCGGTCATATTCTTTAAACTTTGCTACAGCATCTTCCCTGCTTTCAGTGATTTGCAAGGACACATAGAAGCCGTCTAATATTTCCTCCAGTTTCTTACTCGGTTCATTCAACACCAATCTTCTAATCGGAATATCATCAATCAATCTTCCGGCATCATCCACTACATAAATTACATTAACTGTTTCTGTATCCTGATATGTATTGCGAAGCAACTCATGTACTTCGCCAATGGTCAAATCCAACTTTACAGAAGCAAAGTCTGTATTGATAAAGCGAGCTACACTTTTTTGAGGATAGCCAAGAAAATTAAAAGTCTCTGCTCTATTCTCCTCTGTGAGATACATGAGAAAAGAAGACAGAGCAGCATCTTTAAGAGAGGCGTAAAATTCAAATCTCTCATCTGATGCAAGATCATTTAATATAGCTGATCCTTTTTCCTTCGAAAGACCTTTAATCACTTGCTGTTGTAGCCCTGTATCAAAGTAAGCAAATATTTTTGCCTGTGATTTCTCTGGAATAGATTCGAATGTTTTGAGCGCGGTACCGGCATCAAAGGATGAAATTACTTTAGCCAGCTCAGCCGGATCGATCATTTTCTTTCCTCTTCCGAGTTTAGAGAAATCGCTAAAATCTCTCTTTAAAATTTTCGTTCTGAATTCTTTTAAAGTCATATCTGTCCTAAAATAAAATCTATACGTAAAAATGGACCATTACGACTAAATCAGGTCGTTGAGGTAAGTTAAAAAAAGATTAGAAAATGTTATCAAATTATCAGTTTAGCAGTTGCTGTTCTGATACATAATCACCCCATCTATACAATTGTTTCTAAAGTACTGTTTCGTTATCTTTGAGAATGGCCAAGCGCAACGTTAAATTACTGGTTCACTCCAAAAGGAAAGTATACCTTACCAAACGCGCCTTGCAACGTGCTACAAGCAAAGCAGGGCGCACTTTATCCACAGAAGCTATGAACATAAAAGGTTATGTAATACGTGCTGAAAATGGTTGGGTAGTTAGGATAAATAATGATGGAACTAAAGAACGTTTGAAAGCCATCAAGGAGGACGACAATCATCATTCACACTCTATTGTCCTCGATTAAACCTACAAAAAAAACCACCTTACGCCTTCGGGTTTTTGCTGGACCAAATGGTTCTGGCAAAAGCACAATTATTCAGGCGGTAAGAGATTACAGAATTAAGAGAATACCTGTTGATTTTGGCATTTATATAAACGCCGACGATATCGCTTCTGCATTGCTAAAAGGCGATCTTCATTTCAAGGTCTATGAAATTAAGACCAATGAAAAAGAATTTATTGAGATTGCATTGAAATCTGGGCTTATCAATAAAACTTTTTCAGAGAAAAAATTTAGATCAGGGTTTAAAATTAAAAACAATCATCTCTTACTTACTAAAGCTTTATTGGGTGAGCATATTGCGCAGATTACTGCACATTTTTTAAGAGTAAAGCTCCTTGAACTCAAAAAGAAATTTTCCTTTGAAACAGTCTTCTCTCATCATTCGAAATTAGACATCATGTCCGAAGCAAGAAAGGCTGGTTATAAGGTTTATTTATATTTTGTATCCACAGAATCACCCGATATTAACAAATATAGAGTCCAACTTCGCAAAGATAAAGGAGGACATGATGTGCCTCCCGATAAAATCGAAAGTCGCTATTATCGATCTCTCGATCTTATGTTTAAAGCTGCACAACTTTCATATCAATGCTATTTCTTTGATAATTCTGGAGAAGAACCAGAACTCTTTGCTCATTTTAAAATAACCTCGACTGGAAAAAAGAAATGGGACAAAATAAAAAAAAGTGAAGTGCCCGAATGGTTTAAAAAATACTATTCAGCAAAAGTAAAAAAAAGAAATAAATAATATCTGCCTATTTAATAACCCCCATCCAGAAGGCTATATTTTTTCTCTTCCATGTATAAGTCAACGCTACTGTATCGCCATAGCTGATGATGGCGGGATATGAGAACTCATCACCATCCACACCTGTTTCCAGATCAATACTGGTTGGCCATGTGTTTCCATTATCTCTTGATGTTGCCAATGCAATGGGTCGACGATTACCCCAATTCTTTCCATCACGATTATACACGAGAGCCAATGTACCATCTTGAAGTTTTGTGAGATCAATGCCACTATTAGGATTAGGCAATTTAGTTTTATAAATGGCTGACCATGTTTTACCATAATCATATGAATCGCTCCGACAAATAACACCTGCTGAACTTCGTAGCAGCATGTGTACTTTTCCTGGTGTTGATTCCCAAAGTGTAGGTTGTATTACTCCTTCTCCTGGTACAGAGTCTCTGTCAAGTTTAAGAAATGGAGTGGCAACCCAGGTCTTTCCACCATCTTCACTTCTATCTACAAATGCATTCCACACACCTTTCAATTCATTGGATGCTGGCGCTAACCAAGTTCCATCCGAAAGGATGATGGATTTATTTCTAACAGGACCACGACCACCTTTATCACCCGGCACCAATTCTTTTGCCTCTGACCATGTGTTGCCGTTATCAGATGAAACCTTATACCATGTTTCCCACTGGTCTATGGTTTTACCAATTTTAAAGTAAAGAATAATTTCACCAGAAGGCTTTTTGAATAACACCGGATTCCAATGTGGTTCTTCGCGAAGTTTGGCAATCTCAATGGGAGCTGTCCAATGAGAGGGTTTACCTTTTGAAATCCAGATACCAACATCATTATGCTTTTCATGTGTACCTCCAAACCAGGCAACGAGAAACTGACCATCATTGGTACGCACTAATGTTGATGCATGGCACTGTGGAAATGGTCTCACTTCTCCAAAGACAAAATCTTTTGTTATTTCATCAATAGCACCAGTTTTTTCATTTTGTATCTGCTTATTCTTCATCACAGCACAACCCGATAAAATAACAAAACATACAATAACACTAGCCGATAAAAACTTAAACACCCTATCCCGATTATTCATTCTCTATTGTCTTCGATTATTGATTAGTTCTTATCTCACTATTTATTTTTTGGAGTTATTATCGGCAATCTTTTACTCACCTCGTGTATCCATTCTCTCGCCATCAGTTCATGTCCCGGTACAGTTGGGTGGATGCCATCCCAGATCCAATAGTCGTCAGCAGCTCTTTTGCTTGCCTTGGAAAACACCTGTTGATAACCAACAAAGACAGCATTAAAATCGGATGACAATTTTTTAACAACGTGTTGCTTTTCTTCTATGGCCTTCATCCATTGGTCCAGATTTTCTTTCACCATGCCTACAGGCAAAATAAAAGGCTCTCCTAATACTAATAATACATTAGGTAATGTTTCCCGCGTGGATGACAACAGTTTTCTATAGGTTGACTCAAAGTCATCTGTGGCCGAACTGTTTTCATTTTTTAATTTAAAATAAACATCGTTCACGCCAAC
>DATJHZ010000448.1:0-3307 GCA_035493595.1 Cyclobacteriaceae bacterium
TGATGTTGCCCGTTGTTTTTTTAATAATGGTCTTGATCAAAATGGAGCTGGGTACGTACTCCAGTATCTCCACTATGATGTGTGGTTTTGATTTTTCCAGCTCTATATTGTCGGGTTGATTGCAACTGACCATTGAAGGATTCTGTTTGTGTAAAGATCATTCTATTGCGGGGAGAAAACATTACATCATTATAGGAGAGTGTTGCAGAATTTAATGTTCTTCGGCGAAGAGGTCAAATCAGAGTTATCATAAATTCTCAAGCGCGATCAGTCTTTTATGCTTCATTTTCTTAAAAAAGGTGGGAGTTAAACCGGTAACTTTTTTAAACTGGTTCGATAGATGCGCTACATTGCTGTAGTGAAGTTTCTCTGCAATTTCAGTAAGTGTAAGTTCATTATAAATCAGCAGCTCTTTCGCCCTTTCAATTTTATGGGAAATGATGAAGTGTTCAATAGTGGTACCCTTCACCTCAGAAAAAAGGTTAGAGAGGTAATTATAGTCGTATTTTAATTTTCCGCTCAGGTAAGCGGAAAAGTTTAAAACAGGAGGCTCATCGCTATAATGGATCATCTCCACAACAATATTCTTTATTTTTTCTATCAGAATGCTTTTTTTATCCTCCAGTAGCTCAAGCCCGAATTTCAATAAAGAAGCCTTAAGCTCTTGTTGTTGCTTTGAAGAAAGCTCGTCTTTGATTTCTACTTCTCCCAATTCAACAACCGTAAATTGCAAATTCATTTTTTCCAGCTCAGACTTGACGATCATCTTGCAGCGAAGGCTAACCATATTTTTGACGAGGAGTTTCATGTTTCGGATTTGAAAACGATGCGAGCTATGGAAAGTTACAAAATAATTGTACTACAAAGCATCGGAACGATTATCTCCATTCGGTAGAATCCACTGAATAGATTACCTTTTACGTTATGCGATCTTTAAGACTACAGTTATACTTCTTAGCCTTGTATTAACCATCTATTCGCCTGGCTATGGTGAAAGAGATCCTTGTGCCTTTTTCATTTGCAATCATCATTCCTATTTGCCCAATCCATTGGTAAATCAATTTCAAAGAAAAGGTGTGGGAAAATCTTTGCATCATTTTTTCAATGCTGATTGCTTTGTTAGTGTCGGGAGGGATCATGTATTTTATTTCTTCCCAGTTATGGGCTTCAGTGAAAATCTCCTGATGCTTTCTGAAACATTCATACATAATACTGAATAAACAGGGACAACCATTTTGTCCGCGCTATCTGGCAATTGCCTCATTATGTTGGTTGCAGGCTTAATCACAATGTTAAAGCCTGCTAGTTGTTAGCCAGCAGGCTTTCATGTTGTCAGTAGAGCAAAGACTAACTGCCTAAATCCTGTGAAAAACCGGGATCGAAGATCAGCACTTCCCCAGTCTCCGTCATTACATCATTTCGGGAAATGCTTATATAATTTACTGGTTCGTCTATATCGCTTTGGATAAGTTCTTTAACCCGGTATTTTTTTCAATGGCCTTAATAAAGAAATCGATTGGCCCCGTCAGCGCGATGTTTTTAAAATCTCCTAACTGAATGTTTAATTCCTCATTGGACAAAGCATAAAAAAGATTTTGCAATTGGTGTATATACAGAGGCTGCGACCATAACTTAATTTTTTCCAGGTACCAGCATTGGTCGGCATGATGATATTTCAGGAAGGGCAATCCATCATCTATGCCTTGAGCTGGCCTGTTTATATACCAATCACCAAACTCATGTTTAAAGCCGCTTTTCCCTAGAATCGATGTTGTTATTTTGATAGGAAAACAAACATTTGCAAACGTATAATAATATTCATCAGGAGCAATCGCCCTGTATTCGAAAAATGATTGAGTGTTTCTATCCGTACCAATAATTTTCAATACCCAGTTGCCTACCCTAACTTCTTTTGGATCTATCATAATTTGCTTTTTAGATTATTTCAAGTTTATTTGAAGCGTGTGCTGACTTCATAACCTGTCTCATATTTGCAGGTTAAGTATTTAACATAAGACAAATTGTACCATGATTTTCTCTGGCTTACCTGTTGCGTTAATTTTTTGCTTTTGGTTTTCTACTTCCTCTAATTGCTGCTGTTAATCATTTTTAATTTCATGGACGGGTGTAATGTAGTTCTATTAAACGGCAAAGACGTGGTATGTAGGTTAACTAATAGCAAACCAGTAAATCATGCAACACAATCTGGTAATAGTGTAACAAGCAAGAAAGACACCCGGGCTAACTTTGCGCAATTAGTAAAAACATTCGTAAAGATTCAGATTCTTCAATTCACGGTTTCAGTTTTTGCTTTGTAAAAAAGATCACTAATAAACATTTATTTATGAAAAGATTATTCTCAGTGACAGGCTTTTTATTTCTATGCGGTTTTGCTATTGGACAGGCAAAAGATGGAACGGCAGAATTTCAAAAAATGGCCACTTCGCAACCCGCCGCCGTAATTTATTTGCCTTATTCACCAGAAGTAGTTCAAAAGGCATTAGCTGATTATTTGCTCAAGACCGGCGACAAGCAACAGGAGAATGCAAAAGGATATTTGCTTTCCTCCAATACTTTTATTGTAAAGAACAACAAAACCGGTGCTGATATGCATCTTGTAATTGGGTTAAAAAGCCAGGATAGTATGACTCTGAATGAATCGGCCATCTACCTTAAACTGAATTCATTTTCGAACGATGAGAATAACACAGGAAAAGCAATTCAGTTTGATATGCAGGATGCAAAAGATTACCTGGACAACCTGGCTATTGCTATTAAGCCATATGCAAGTGACCTCCAACTGAGATTACAACAGAAAAACTTAGCGGACGCACAGGACAAAAACCGGTCATTGACTACGGAAGGAAACAAACTTGAAGAAGAAAGGAAAAAGATCCAGGTCCAGATTGGCGAAAATGAAAATTATAAAAAAGACAAGGGTCTTGCCGAAAGAAAAGCAAAGAACGACAAGTTGATTGATGAAAATCAAACAGCCCGCCTGAATTTGAGCAATGATATTACTAAACAAATAGCTGCGCTGGCTATATTAACAGATTAGGACACAGTAGTTACAAACAGGGCAATGGAAAAAAGCATGGAGAATTCTTCATGCTTTTTCGTTGAACAATAGGTTCATGAAAGATTGGCGTGATTGCCTTTTATCCGAATAAGTAAATGATATAACGACCAACGTATATTATGCAACCCCAACCAGGATTATTTGAATGACCTTTACAGAAGATTAAAAATTATTTTATGCCGGCCTATTACTTTCTTTATTTGCTGATATTTCTCGGAGTTTTGTTTC
>DATJHZ010000449.1:0-9699 GCA_035493595.1 Cyclobacteriaceae bacterium
ATAAAATTGTATTGTCGCACAAGGTGAATATCACGGGTTGCAAGTTCAACTATTCCCTGACAACTGCAACATCAGAATGGTCTGAAAAAGCAAAATCCCGGATGGTTGTCCGGGATCTTTTATAGTCTCTTACGGTAATTATTTCGCGGCAGCTTTTTCCTTTACCATAGCCGTAAATTTCAATACGGTTTGTTTAGGCCAGGTATTGGCTGTGATCGTTACTGTTTTATTCTGAAGATCATGTTTACCACTGCTGTTAAACTTGGCCTTTACAAAACCTTTGCCTCCAACGGGTACAGGTTCTTTAGTCCACTCTGGTACTGTACATCCACAAGAGCCTTGTGCTCCCTGAATGATCAACGGCGCCTCGCCATTATTAACAAATGAATATGTGTATTCAACAACATCACCTTCGGTAATAGTACCAAAATCATGTTCTGATTTTTCAAATTGAAAAGAAGGTAGCGGACCTTCAGGCTTAACGTCAGCTGGTGCTGTTTCTGCTACAGGTGAAACAGGAGTTGATGCACTTTCTACTGGTTGTTTTTCTAAATCGGCTATTCTCTCAGCTTCTTTGTTTTTACAGCCAACTACAATTACACCTAAGGCTAAAGCAACTAATGTGTTTCTAAGACTAGACTTCATACTAAAAAATAACTATTGTTTAATGGTTGATATTATTTCTTTGCACCACCACGAATCTGTTCTAACAACTCATCAACATCTTCAAGTAGTCGTTCAGCTTTATTCTTGGCCTCATCAACAACTTTCTGTCCTTGCGATTTGGCTTCTGAGGTGAGTGGTGTTTCTTTACCAGACACGAAATCATTAATCATATCCTGAAGCATTTTGCGATACTTATCCAGCTGAAAGGATAATTTTTCGCGGGTGTTGGATCCTTTATCAGGTGCATATAGAATGCCTATTACAGCACCTGCTGCCGCGCCTACCAAAAATGCTAATAATGTACTTCCGCCTTTTTTGCTCATACCGATTCAAATTTAAATGGTGTTTCAATGCAAAATCAAAAATTTAACAAATTTTAACAACTCAACGTCGATCAAATCTTCACGTTAGTATTCTATTTGTTATCTATGAGGCCTCTGCCGCTCTTTTTAACAGCGCCAGCTTCCTTAAGTTCTTTTGAAATTACATCTAAAATACCATTGATGAACTGTCTGCTTTTTGGAGTGCTGTAGTTCTTGGCAAGTTCAATGTACTCATTGATTGTTACTTTAACAGGGATACTCGGAAAACTAAGTAATTCTGCAATAGCCATCTCCAGAATGATTCTGTCTGTAAGCGGCAATCTCTCTACTTCCCAGTTTCTTGTGTTTGTAGCTATAAGCTCCTTGTGTTCTTTATCAAGGCTGCTTGCTCTTTTGTAAAGAATCTCGATGAATTCACGGTCCTCTTCCCAATTAATAGAAAGTGTATTCAGAACCAGTTCACCACCAGCTTCAGGGTCAAACGACTTAACAGTTTTTTCGACGAGACCTTTAACAATATCTTTATCTTCAGCCCAACGCAATACTTCTTCTTCAAACATGTCGTTGATGACAGTCTTGCCTAAAATAACCTTGCGGAGTAAATGATTAATAAATTTCTTTTGATCTTCTAAGGATGGTGACTTTTTGTCAGTGTAGTTCTGATATTCGGCATCCTGGCGGACAATATCCCGGAACCACAACTTAACCTGATCGAGTTTATTTTGCCAATGACGATTTAATTTAAGAGCGTCTTTCTTTAAAGCTTCATTGCTCCGAAGTGCCTTAATCCAGGCATTATCAACAAAGTTTTTGTGACTGCCTTTCTTATCGGCTTCAGCGATATCGGCAAATACAGTAGTGAGTGCAAGTACGCTGATGTATTGATCATAAATTTTCTCAACCTCACTTACCAGATTCTTCAAAAAGAAATCGGTATCTTTTTTTACTTGCTTTGCATATTCAACAAAAGCAGCATTAACTTCTTTCTTCACGCGCGCATCGGCATGATCAGCTGAGGTTTCACCACTTTCGAAGGTTTTCTCAAATAGCTTGGTGGCTTGTCTTTTCTGGCTGCCTAACAGGACTTTGTCCTGCACTTCCATTGAGTTAAGATCGGGTTTGAAAGACTCGGCAAACCCTTCAATGCAAAGTTCATAGTTGGCATCTTTACACTGTTGAAGTGAAAAGAGACTCTGCATTACTTTAATACGCAAATTTCTTCTGTTGAGCATAATTAATCAAAGAACGACTACCTGATATGTTAATTCCCCGCAAAAATAAACATCCATTAAGGTATTCGCTATACGTTTAAGCTTTAAAGTTGAATGTTTACGATAATTTTTTTAAGCGGTTATTGTAGTTTTACTGGTCAATGTATCTAAATCGTTACCAGTCTGAACTAATGACGGTATATTTCGTTTTAATCGAAGCTGAAGAAATCTTTTGTAATGTCTGAACTTAAGTACCTCAATAAATTCCTCCTCCGGTACAAGTGGTACCTCATTTTAGGAACCATCTTCGTTATCATCTCAACTGCTTTTCAAATTGTGCCTGCTTTATTTGTAAGGCTCTCCATAGATCTGGTGGTTGATAATATTAAACTGTATCAATCCTTCAAGGACAGCAACCTTCAGCGCGATTTTTTCAATGTGTTTGCCTTTAGCATTTTGATCTATGCCGGTCTCATTATGGTGATGGCACTGTTACGTGGTCTCTTTTTGTATTTTGTTCGGCAGACTCTCATTGTCATGTCAAGGTTGATTGAGTTTGATATGAAGAATGAAATTTTTGAACATTATCAAACGCTACCTCTCAGCTTTTATCGTAGAAATAATACCGGTGATTTAATGAACCGAATATCAGAGGATGTTGGTCGTGTGCGCATGTACCTGGGTCCATCCATCATGTACGGACTTCAGCTTTTTATTTTGTTTATCATGCTCATACCATTTATGTTTCATATTAATCAGAAGCTTACATGGTATGCCTTAATTCCATTGCCACTTTTATCGATTAGTATTTTTCTGGTAAACAGTAAAGTGGAGCGTCGTTCAGAAGAGATTCAAAAAAGTCAGTCGAAGTTATCAACGTTTGTGCAAGAAGCCTTCAGTGGTATCCGGGTGTTGAAGTCCTTTAACCGTGAGGTCGAATCCATTCGTAAATTCAGAATTGAATCAGAAGAGTATAAAAGACAATCGCTTAAGCTCACAAAAATTCAATCGCTGTTCTTTCCCCTGATTATGGGTTTGATCGGACTCAGTACTATTCTTACTGTATACGCCGGAAGTACAGAAGTTATCAATGGAAATTTAACGATGGGCAATATTGCAGAGTTTATCATTTATGTAAACTTGTTAACGTGGCCTGTTGCATCGTTAGGCTGGACCAGCAGTTTAGTACAACGTGCTGCTGCTTCTCAAAAGAGAATAAATGAGTTTCTGAAAACACACACTAATATTGTTTCAGAGAAAAATCTGAAGCATGAAATTGAAGGTAAGATTGAATTCAAAAATGTTTCCTTTAAATATCCGGATACGGGTATCACTGCTATTAAAGATATGTCGTTTACCGTAAACCCTGGAGAGTCATTAGCTATTATAGGCACAACGGGATCTGGTAAGAGTACGGTGTCAAATCTGATATCACGTTTGTATGATGTGAGGGGTGGAGAGATTCTCATCGACAATATTCCGATAGCAGATTATAATCTAACCACATTACGAAGTCAGATTGGTTATGTGCCACAAGATGTATTCTTATTTAGTAATACTATCTACAACAACATAAGCTTTGGCATAAAGGAACCTGTTACAGAAAAGATTCACCAGGCAGCTAAAGATGCTGACGTCTATGATAACATTATGGCGTTTCCTGATGGCTTCAATACAAGAATAGGTGAACGTGGCATCACCTTGTCAGGTGGGCAAAAGCAACGTGTTTCTATAGCACGCGCCATCGCCCGCGAGCCCAAGATCTTAATGTTAGATGATGCTCTTTCTGCTGTTGATACAAAAACAGAGAACAACATCCTTAATAGCATGAAGAGAATTATGAAGGGTCGCACTACCATTATTATTTCACATCGCGTATCTTCTGCAAAGCTTGCCAATAAAATTATTGTATTAGTTGATGGCACCGTGGTTGAAGAAGGCTCTCATGAATCACTGCTGGAAAAAAATGGTCTGTATAAAGATTTATATGAGAAACAGACACAGAGTGAAGAGGTGGAGAGTGATTAGTTTCAAATTCAAAATTTCAGGTTTCAGATTGGGTTTAGTGTGAAGCTCCAAGTTATGAGCAAGCCTTAATTATTAGATGAAAATAAAAAAGCCCAGGCAAACCTGGGCTTTTTTAATATTCTGAAATTCGAAAACTTGAAATCTGAAATATATTAATCCGAAATTCTAAAGCGTTCTCTTAACTTCTCTCATTTCATAACTTTCAATAACATCGCCTACGCGCATGTCATTAAAGCCGTCGATACCAATACCACAATCAAATCCGGTACGAACTTCACTTGCGTCATCTTTATGACGTTTTAACGAACCAAGTTTACCTGCATAAGTAACAATACCATCACGGATCAGGCGTATAGGGTTAGCGCGTTTAATTGAACCGTCTGTTACCATACATCCGGCAATTGTTCCAATCTTCGTGATCTTGAATACTTCACGTATCTCAGCATTACCAACAATAACTTCTTCTTGCTCTGGCGCCAACATACCTTCCATGGCGGCCTTCACATCATTAATCGCATCGTAGATAATAGAGTACAATCTGATTTCAATTTCTTCCTGATCAGCAACTCTACGAGCCGCACCTGAAGGACGAACCTGGAAGCCAAGGATAATGGCATCAGAAGCTGATGCTAACAATACATCTGACTCGGAGATCTGACCTACACCACGGTGTATAATGGCAACCTGAATTTCTTGTGTCGAAAGTTTTAACAATGAATCTGTCAATGCTTCTACTGAACCATCCACATCACCCTTAACGATAACGTTAAGTTGCTTGAAGTTACCAATCGCCAAACGACGACCAATTTCATCAAGTGTAATATGTTTCTTGGTACGGATGCTTTGCTCACGCATAATCTGACCACGCTTGGTAGCAACCTCACGTGCTTCACGATCTGTTTCTGTTACAGAGAATTTCTCACCTGCTTGTGGCGCACCATCCAATCCTAATACTACTACTGGTGTTGATGGACCTGCTTCTTTAACTTTCTTGCCGGTGTCATCAAACATAGCCTTAACACGGCCGTAGTGAGCACCTGCTAACAGAATATCACCAACTTTTAATGTACCTGTCTGTACCATGATCGTTGACACATATCCACGACCTTTGTCAAGAGAAGCTTCAATGATAGAACCTGTAGCGGTCTTATCCGGATTTGCTTTCAGGTTAAGAATTTCTGCTTCTAACAATACTTTCTCGAGCAACTCATCAACGCCTTTACCAGACTTCGCTGATATCTCCTGGCTCTGATATTTACCACCCCACTCTTCAACGAGAATATTTATTTTTGATAACGACTCTCTGATCTTCTCAGGGTTTGCACTTGGCTTGTCAATTTTATTGATTGCAAAAACAATCGGCACACCCGCTACCTGAGCGTGGTTGATCGCTTCTTTTGTTTGAGGCATAACGTCATCGTCAGCCGCTACCACGATAATAACAATGTCAGTTATTTTAGCACCACGTGCACGCATCGCTGTGAAAGCCTCGTGACCTGGTGTATCGAGGAATGCAATTTTATTTCCGCTCTTGGTTGTTACATCATAAGCACCAACGTGCTGCGTAATACCACCAGCTTCAGACGCCGTAACTTTTGTGTTTCTGATATAATCCAGCAATGATGTTTTACCATGATCGACGTGACCCATGATGGTAACAATCGGTGCACGGTGAATCAATTCACCATCATCTTGTGTCTCTTCTATTTCAAGTTCCTCCTCTGCAGAAGTAAACTGAACTGCATAACCAAACTCATCAGTAATTACTGTGATCGCTTCTGCATCGAGACGTTGGTTAATTGAAACGAACATACCTAAACCAAGACAGGTTGAGATAACGTCGTTTACAGAAACATCCATCATTGATGCTAAGTCATTCGCAGAAATAAATTCAGTAACCTTAAGCGTTTTTGATGCTTCCTGTTCCTGCAGCATTCTCTCCTCATTCGCATCAGAGTAAGCCTGACGTTTTTCTCTGCGATATTTAGAGCCTGATGATTTTTTATTGCCACCACTCAACTTAGCGAGTGTAGCACGAATCTGATCTTGAATTTCTTTTTCTGTTGGCTCTGCCTTCTGAACGCGAGGTGCATGCTGGCCTTTGCCAGGAGCGCCACCACGCTGTCCTTGCGGATGCTGAGGACGTGGTCCTTTATTATGACCTCCCTGTCCCTGACCTGCATTAGGTGCATGGCCTCCACCCGTTTCCGGAGTTGCAATGCGTTTACGCGGACGTTTACCTTTATTACGATCGTCCTGATGATCAGAAGATGCAACAGGCTGATCCTTTTTCTTGTCGACAGGAAGTTCAATTTTATCAACAACCTTTAAACCTTTCAGCTTGTCAGCTTTAGCTTTAATTAATTCCTGTTCGGGTTTTGCCTCAGCAGTTACTTCAGGGATAACAGTTTTCTCTGCTACTTTTTCAACAGGCTTAACAACTTCAGGTGCTTTTACTTCTTTAACTTCTTTTTCTTTTACCTCTTTAACCGTTTCTTTTTTCGGTTCTTCAACTTTGGCAACAGGTGTTTCTTTTTCTTTAACAACTTTCTCAACAACCGGCTCTTTCTCTACTTCTTTTTCCTTCTCTTCTTTAGCCTTCGTCTTCTCCTTTTCAAGATCAATTTTGCCAACAACTTTTATGCCTTCAAGTTTCGGTTTCTCACGCTCAACTTTCTCAGCAGCTTTTGGTTCTTCCTTGACAGCTTTAACTTCTTTCGAGCCAAGGTTTTTGATCATGATGCTCTCTTCCTCGTCCAGACGCTTGTGAGCTATCACTTCTTTCTCTGGCTCGGCAGCGATATGAACATCAGGATGCTTTACACCAATGGTTAAACCAGAGGCTTCCATCTTTTCTGTGGCAGAAGAGGCGAACTCTTTTGACAAGAGTGCGAAATGTTCAGGCGTAAGTTTAGCGTTCGGGTTGTTCTCAACCACCACGCCTTTCTTCGCCAGAAAATCCAATATGGTATTATGGCCCACATTGAGCTTCCTCGCTGCCTGACTCAATCTGATCGATTTTTCTTCTGCCATGCTCAAATATTGCTGTTTTTTAAAGACTATAAAAAGCCTTTGTATTAATCCTTAGTAAAATATGACCTATTCAAACTCTTTCTTCAAGACATTGAATATGATATCAATTGTTTCCTCTTCTAAATCTGTTCTGCGAACCAATTCTTCTCTTGATAAAGCCAACACACTCTTGGCAGTATCCAACCCTATGCGTTTAAGTTCTGTAATAACCCAGCCTTCAATCTCATCACTGAATTCCACTAAGTCTACATCTTCTTCCTCAACACCTTCTGCAAGTTCACGGAATACGTCAATTTCGTAGCCCACCAGGCGACTGGCTAACTTAATGTTTAAACCACCTTTACCGATAGCTAATGAAACCTGATCTGGTTTTAAATAAACCGATACACGACCGTTATCTTTATCTATTTTGATAGATGATATTTTAGCCGGGCTTAGCGCACGCTGGATGTAAAGCTCCAGGTTTTCAGTATAGTTAATAACATCGATGTTCTCGTTCTGTAATTCACGAACTACAGCGTGAATGCGTGATCCCTTCATACCCACGCAAGCTCCTACCGGATCGATACGATCATCATAAGACTCAACTGCTACTTTGGCTCTCTCGCCAGGTTCACGAACAACTTTTTTAATAGTGATCAAACCATCATAAACTTCAGGCACTTCCTGTTCGAAAAGACGCTCTAGAAACACGGGTGATGTACGAGAAAGGATAATCTTAGGATTACCATTTACCATATCTACCTTATGAATAATGGCACGCACATTCTCGCCCTTGCGATAACGGTCTTTCGGAATCTGTTCTGAACGCGGAATAGCAATTTCATTGCCTTCTGCATCAATAAGAAGAACTTCCTTATTTAATAATTGATAAACTTCGCCAGCGATGATTTCTCCAACGATGTCTTTATATTTTTGGAACAGGATATCTTTTTCAAGATCCTTTACTTTTTGTAACAGTGTCTGACGAGCTGTTGTTACAGCACGGCGACCGAAGTCTTCAAGAAAAATCTGTTCGGCTACTTCTTCACCCACTTCAAAGTCAGGCTCAGTTTTACGAGCTTCAGAAAGACTTACCTTATCATGATCCCAGATATCTTCTGAATCATCATCAACGATTTCACGGAAGCGCCAGATTTCAAGGTCACCCTTATCGGCATTCACAATGATATCGAAGTTGTCATCCGTTCCATACTTTTTACGGATCATATTGCGGAACACATCTTCCAGAATCCTGATCATAGTAGGTCTGTCGATGTTCTTCTGTTTGGCGAAGTCTGCAAACGACTCAATTAAATTGGAAGTGTCCATTGCTTTACTTATCATCTTATTTAAACGATATTAATACAAATGCTTTTTCAATGTCTGAAAAAGGAACCTCGAGTGTCGATGTGACCTTCTTTTTTCCAGTACCTGTTTCCTGTTCTAAGGTTATCTTCTCGTCAGCTACGGCAGTAAGTTTTCCTTCTACTATTTTATCATGAAGCTTAACCTTCAATCCCCGTCCTACATTTTTCTTGTACTGCCGAACGGATGCCAGCGGCTGGTCTAAACCTGGTGTTGAAACTTCAAGCATGTAGCTTTCGTCTTTCATCCAGGGTAGTTCATCAAATATTTTTGACAGCTCTCGGCTCAGATTAGCACAATCATCAATGGTAATGCCCTGATCGCCGTCAAGGATGATAAGCACCTTTTTGGGGCCCTTTTTTGTGGAAACGATAATATCAACAACGAAATGGCTTTCACTGGCCAATTTAGCAATTGCTATTTTCCGTATCTCCTCAACTACATCCATGTCAAAAATGTTCGATAAACAAAGAGGGGACTTGTTGTCCCCTCTAATTGATTACTTAGAAACTTTTGCAAAAGTATATGATTTTTAGATTATCGCAAAATATTCAGTTAATTGGCATTTTGTCAGGTCAATATATGAAGTCAAAATACCTTGTTTTACCAGTTTTTATTTTTCTGTTTGCCGCCTGCCGCAACAATAACCAGGACGGCACTACCACGGAGAAATCTGTAGAGAAAGTAGTTCAAGTGCCTCTTTTTAATGGAGATTCTGCCTATTCATACGTAAAAAGGCAAGTTGATTTTGGTCCGCGGGTACCCAATACTAGCGCCCATCGCGCCACGTCAGAATATCTTACTAAAAAATTAAAAGATTTTGGTGCAACTGTTATGGAACAATCTTTTGAGGCAAAAAGCTTTGATGGCCAGCATTTGGTCTTAAAAAATATTATTGGAAGCTTTTATCCTGATAAGCAGAAAAGAATACTTCTGGCAGCGCATTGGGACACTCGCCCCTTTGCAGATAAGGATAAAGAAAAACCTAATGCCTCATTTGATGGTGCTAATGATGGCGCCAGTGGAGTAGGTATTCTGGTAGAAATTGCCCGAATTCTAAAAACAAAATCGCCTGATGTTGGTGTTGATAT
>DATJHZ010000450.1:0-4695 GCA_035493595.1 Cyclobacteriaceae bacterium
GCCAGTAAATCTCTGCGTGTGTTAAAATTCATGATCAGAATTTCATTGGCATTTATTTGATGTGCGAACTGCTCTGATTGATCGAGATAACGCGTTGCATTTTTTAAATCTCCATTTCTGAAATAGATGTCGCCCAATCCCCAGGTTGACCACGCCAGGCCATAATAATAGTTGGAAGCTTTAGCGTGCTCAATACTTTCCAGATACATGGTCATGGCTTCACTGTATTCCTTCTGTTTTGTTTTTAATGCACCCAGATTCAGAAGGGCCTCACTAATGCCACGGCTGTCTTTCAGACGCTTGCTAATGTGGAGCGCGGAGTCCAGGGGAATTTTAGCTTCCTTAAAATAATTCAACTCACTTAGTGATACACCTTTTAACGTAAGTGCATTGGCAAGATCGGCTTTGAGCTGATGTTTAGGTTTAGAATTTATAGCCTCATTTGCCAGACGAAGAGCTTGTGTATAATCTCCCAGATGGAAATTTATCCAACCGATTCGATTACGGATAACATAAGTTTCAGAATCGAAGCCGCGGAGTTTACTAAGTTTTAGTGCAGGATAAAGATTGTTGAGTGCCAGTTCATATTCGCCACGATCTGAGAATACTTTACTTATATCCATAAGCAGTGTGACATATTTTCGAAGGAGTGATACCCTGAAATAATAATTGCGTGCTGAGTCAACGAGGACGGAGGCTTCTTCAAATTTGCCTCTGTGAAACATGATCAACGCTTTTAAATGGCGAAGGTCATTTCTTGTCTCTTCAAATTCTGGATTGTTCTTTACAAGCTCTTCTATTTCTGTAATAATGGCTTCTGCGCCGTTAATATCACCAGACCTTAGCGCATTGTTAGCTTTTAATGCGAGCCCTTCCATAAGAAGCATCTTATCAGGAAGAAGTCTTCGAATGGCAATGGAGCGATCGAGATAGAATTGTTGTTTGTCGTATTGATAACGCTGGCCATAAACGGCGCTCATGTTACGATAGATTTTAGAAAGCACTACGGGATTAGCACTGTCTTTGAAAATTTCGTAAGCACCATTGAAGTAAAATAGGGCAGAGTCGTTCTCAACCTCTTCAAGACCACAATTACCAAGTTGTAAAAGAGTATAGCCCTGGTTTGAGAGGTCGCCTGCCTGGATTGATAATCTCAGACCCTTGTGTAAATCTTTATGCGCGTCCGGAAACTGACCAGTGAGATATTCATACACGCCTTTGTAAGTAAATGCAATGGCTTCGCCTTTAAGATAACCCAGCTGTCTGCTCAATGTCTGAGCCTGGTTGTTATAGGTTAATGCCTTAGTGTTGTCGTTTGTTATAAATTCATAGGTAAGTTGGTTGAGGATATCAATCTTTTTTTCTTTCGTTGCTGATTTTAGCTGTTGCTCCAGACTGTCACTGATTTTTGTCTGGCCTTTCACAATTGTGCTGAGAATGAGTAAGCACAATACAAGGAGGCCTTTGCTGGAAATCATTTTGTGATGTTAGCGTAAGGCAAATTTAGCCTGAATAGGATTGAAATGAAAGAGCTCGGTTGGGCAAGTAAGTTTTATCCATTGTTTGTCTGAAAAGTAGAAGGTCCATCATTTTTAGTAGATATATGGCAATATTCTTCGTTGTATTCAAATTGAAAAATTACCGCATAAACACAAACGCTTCAAAAATACATGTACTCATGAACTATCTTGTGTGCATAATGGGTTTTTAGCTTCAATTAAAGACCAGTAAATAGTAATTCAATCAAAAAATGGAATATAGACAATTAGGAAATTCAGGTTTGCGTGTACCGGTACTAAGTTTTGGCACTGCTACTTTTGGTGGGGGCAACGATTTCTTTAAAGCCTGGGGAAGCACCCAGGTTGAAGAGGCTAAACTAATGGTTAATCTTTGCCTCGACGCCGGTGTAAATCTGTTCGATACAGCAAATGTTTATTCGAGGGGAATTTCAGAAGAAATTTTAGGTAAGGCTATTGCTGGCTTACGAGATAAGGTGCTGATCTCAACCAAGGCTACTTTTCCAATGACGGATGGTGTGAATGATTTTGGCTCGTCACGTGCTCATCTTATTAAAGCCTGCGAAGACAGTCTGAGGCGACTAGGTACAGATCATATCGATATTTATCACATGCATGGTTTTGATGCTAACACACCAATTGATGAAACACTTAATGCATTAAACAATCTGATACAGAGTGGCAAGATTCGTTACATTGCCTGCTCCAATTTTTCGGGCTGGCACCTCATGAAATCCTTATCTATTTCAGAACGCTATGGCTGGTCTAAATACATTGCACATCAGGCTTACTATTCACTATTGAATCGTGACTTTGAATGGGAGTTAATGCCGTTGGGAATCGATCAGAAGATTGGCACCATCGTGTGGAGTCCATTGGCAAGTGGTAAGCTTACGGGGAAGTATCGCAGAAACAAACCTTTACCTGCGGATGCTCGTGTAGCGCAAGGAGGGAACCCTGTTCTTAATACGGCTCAAGATGATGAGCGACTTCATTCTATTGTTGATGTATTGGATGAAATAGCTGACGAGACTGGAAAATCTATTGCACAGATTTCACTTAACTGGTTATTACAGCGTCCTACGATTTCGAATATTATTATTGGTGCACGAAACGAAGAACAATTAAAACAAAATCTTGATGCTGTTGGCTGGAACCTGACATTGGATCAAATTAAAAAACTCGACAAGGCAAGCGAAATACTTCCAACGTATCCATACTGGCATCAACGCCAGTTCCCGATGCTAAATGCGGGCCCAGGGCTGTATTAAAGTATTTTAATATTAATTTGCAGTTGATATTCAAATCGTTATCACTATGAGCCGCACGTTTTTTTTGATTTTATTATTTTATCATGGATTGCAGAATTTGCCTGCTCAGCAGATGTCTGTTCTGTATCAGAAAAATTCAGGATCGCTATATCCTGCTAGATTTACTTCATTCAAGGGCTTTTCATATTTTGCAGCAAACACAGAAAATGATCGAGAGTTATGGAGGACTGACGGCACTTCAGAAGGAACGAATCTATTTAAGGATCTCACGGTGGGATCTTCCGGTAATCCAATGTTCTTCATTGAAAGGGACGATGTTCTGTATTTTTTTTCGGGTCTGGATATGGCAACTGATGTTTGGCTTTGGAAAACTGACGGGACCATTAATGGAACAGTTCCAGTTAAATTTATTGGGAATAAAGTTTGGCTGATAGGCCCACCTGTAATTGTTAGCAATATGATCTATTTTGCGTCAGGAGATAATAACAGATCCTTGGATTTATGGAGAAGCGACGGTTCTGAAAGTGGTACTGTCGCTTTTACTAAAATTGCCAATGAAGGAGTTGTACTTAATACAACCCCTTTTTTTGCAACTACCGGTGGAGTATTATATTTTCCAGGATATTCGGCAGAATTTGGAACTGAATTGTGGAGTAGCAACGGCACCAGTGAAGGGACCAAGATGGTCAAAGATATTTATCCTGGCACGGAATCCAGCTATCCTGATTTTCTGATTGAGGTTAACAATGTTCTTCATTTCTCTGCCTCTAGTCCTTCAGGCAGTGATATCTGGCGAACTAATGGAACCGAGAATGGTACATCTAAGGCTATAAAAGAAGGTCAAGGCGGGATTCAGAGACGTTGTCTTTTTACCATTGGGAGTAAATTGTTTTTACAATCTGTAACAAATGGATCTTGTCTGTTGGGGGCTACCGACACTTCTGGAGTGGTTATTACGTTAAAAGAAATTGGCAAGACAAACGGTAGGCAAATGATACATCAGATAACTGAATATCATGGTTTGCTTTTTTTTGAATTTAGAGACTTTGATGGTGGAACTGAGCTTTGGAAAAGTGACGGGACAGAGGATGGAACTATTAAGATATCAGAATTTAGCTCAACAGGGATACCACGGTTGATTTGTAAATTTATGATACTTGACGACAAATTATATTTTATGGTATTAGACTATGAAGTTAAAAGTGAACTATGGCAAACTGACGGCACCGCAGAAGGTACTTTTATAGTTTCGACTGGCCCTTATATTCATGAGGGATATACATGGTTCAATAATGAATATGATATCTCCTCAATAAAAAGCTATATCATATTTTCAGGTTATTCATCAGACTTTGTGGCGGAGTTATGGAGGGCCGAAACTAAACCCGAAATTATTTCAGAAGTACAAGAAATGGAACTAAACACCGTTGGTATACAATGTTATCCCAATCCGGTTAATAATGAACTTAGTATTCATTTCAATGCTCATGATGAAATCAAGACTGTAAAAATCTATGACATTCTAGGGCGATTAATAACAGATATAAGTGACATGAAGAGTGATTTATCCTTAAACACATCGCAGTATAATTCTGGATATTACTTTGTCGTTGCAGTTGGGGCAACTGCTAATTATTGTAGCAAATTCTTCAAGAAATAGTTTAGCTTAATTAGATGCTAATCATTAGAATAATTGGTAAGTACCAGTCTATTGCCTAAGGTTCAACAAAAATTAGGTTGATCTTGTAAAAAGTCTTCGAAGATTTCTCGTATGATTCTAACGACGATATTAACATTAGGTAATTCTTTGCCTATGTACTGATCAGGATTGTTTATAATACTTGCTTCCACCTGAATAACATGTACGGCCCAGTCATCAGAGTTCATTCGATGCCGTTTGTGTTCCA
>DATJHZ010000451.1:0-23660 GCA_035493595.1 Cyclobacteriaceae bacterium
TTATTCCAGATGAAGTGATGCTTTTTATTGTTGCTGTTCAAAAAGGTGAAGGTCCTATAGTGCCGCTTACAAAGAAGACACTTCAGGAAATGGTGGGAGAGGATCCCAAATTATCGAAGCTTATAGAGGATGGTGATTTACTTGAAGCCATCGAGGTCTATAATATGAAATAAGCGATCTAACAATCGATAGAAGTCTATAAAAAGAGAACATCTCTATCAAAGAATAGAAAAGTTTTATGCAAAGATATCTACGTTAGTAACATTTATTCTTCCGCCATTAGAACGATTGGGATGATTATAATTATTTCTTTGATATAAAGGCAGTTATCAAAACTGAAGGTTGCCAAATGTTTAAACATCAAAATAAATACCTGAAAAATCATATTTTGACTTGCAGAGGTCGGCGCAATTTTTTTTCTTTGTACGGCTTTAATTTAACTTAACATGCTTCAAAAGACCTTTAATTGGCTAAGTTTACTCTCTCTATTATCCATTCTTACCTTCGGAATTTATTCTTTTACTCATCAGCAATCACTTGTTTTTGTAAACTCATCTGAGTTAATCAATGGCTATAAAGGCATGCAGGATGCCCGCAAAGCTTATCAGCAAAAAGCCACAACCTGGAAAACCAACATTGATACGTTGGCAAATGAGGTTCAATCCAAAATCATGGACTATGAAAAAGAAAGCAGTAAAATGACTGCCAAGGAACGTCAGCTTTCTCAAGAATTAATCCGCACCAAACAGAAACAACTTGCAGACTACCAGCAGGCCATGAACACGCAGGCTCAGCAGGAAGACAGTAAAATGACGGGCGAAGTTGTTACTCAGATAAACAGCTACCTGAAAAAATACGGAAAGTCACACGGCTATAAAATAGTATTAGCCGCTACTGAATATGGTAACATCGCCTATGCCGATGAAGGCTTAGATATTACCAAAGAAGTTCTGGAAGGACTCAACAAAGAATATTCAGGACAATAGAAGTTTACTTGTATATGAAAAAACTTCTATACCTTTTCATCTGCCTTACTGTTGCAGGGTGCTCTCCGCCCGAATATCTCACTGCGGAAGAGTTAACAAAATATATTTCTGATCCTGATCATGGTCTGGTTCAACATGCTGAAGTCAATGGTTACTCCATGGATGTTACGTACAAGCCAACGGACCTATTAGTTCTGCAGGAAGCTGGTGATCATGCTGATGATCTTAAGATTACAGCACTTCGTGACAAGTATTCGAAGTACTGTTATTTCATTTTAAGTCTTTCAAAAAATAGTAAGGAGGCATTACACCAGGTTGAGCCAAATCAATATGGCGACCTTGTGCAAACTCTGTCTTTCAGAATGGGAGGGTATGTAAACATGACTACTTCTTTACACGACACCATACCAACGACAGACTTTGTTCTGGATAGAACGTATGGTTTAAGTTCAGTCACGAGTTTATTGTTTGTGTTTGACAGAGAGAAAGCAAAAGATAAAGATTGGGTGCAGTTTAATTTAAATGAGTTTGGATTGGGCGTTGGCAATCAACGCTTCAGGTTTAGAATAAAAGATTTAGAGAATACACCAAAGATAAAGTTTGAAGTATCAAAGTCTCAAACAAGAAATGAAAGGCCTTAATACTGAATATAAACATTAAAATAAAAACGTACGCGTTAATATGATTCGTAATCGCATTTTACTTAAGACTTTTGCTGCATTTTTTCTGATTGAGATGTTGAGCAGTTCCGTGGCTCCGGCTATCTCATGGGCGCTTACCGCCGGACCGACAGCGCCGGAGGCAACAAGTTTTGAGCCTGTGGACACAACTGACATGGTAAATCTTAATACTGGAGATCTGACATATAATTTGTCACTTTTAGAAGTACCTGGGCCATCGGGCGGTTATCCGTTGTCGCTTTCATACCATGCGGGCACTCTTCCTGAAGAGGAGGCAACTTGGACGGGATTAGGTTTTTCTCTAAACCCAGGTAGTATTAATAGAACCGTGAATGGCATCGCAGATGATTACAATGGAACTAAAGTGACAGAACGTCTTTTCTGGGAAGGAGGAAAAACTACAAGTACAACGGTAGGTGTATCTTTTGGAATTGGGAATTTTGCCACCGTTGGTGGCGGTATGACTGTAGCAAATGATACATACCGGGGATATGGTGTTGGAGGATATGTAACTGGAGGAGTAGGATATAGTGAAGGGAGTTTTAACATAGGAGTACATGGAACTGTTGGGCAATCGCCTTATGGAGGAGGTGTCTATGGAAGTGCTGGGATTTCCGTTGGTGTTGGAGGTAGTTCGGACAACGCAAGTTTGACTGGAAATGTTGGTTTAGATATTAACTCTTCGGGTGATGTAAGTGCTGGTTTTAGTGTTGGGATGATGTCCAAGAATCCGAATGGGGCTAGTAGTATAAATGGTTCTCTTTTAGATGCTTCAATAAGCTCAAGTGGTGGTAAACCGAATTTTTCCATTGGGGGTGGTAGTTCAGGTGTTTATTCTTCTTCCGAGGCTAAAATTAGAACCAGATCACACAATCAGGCCATTGATATTCCTGTTTATTATGGAGTAAACCTTCATTTGGGACATTCCTATATGCGCTATTGGAAAGATGAAACTAAGGATGTGGAGAGTTATGGCTCGCTCTTTTTTCCAGAGTCATCTGTGCCCTTAGATTTGAAAGCATTTGACTCTTATCATACTCAGAATTACGAGTCAATGTTAACAGGAAAAGATCCAGCTACTTATATGGACGGTAGTTTTGCTGACTATGATATGTATGCAGTAAATGCGCAAGGTTTAGCAGGAAATTTTAGGCCACATCACTATACACTTTCTTTGTACCATCAAAACACAGATAAGGTAAAAGGCTATTATATACCACAACAATCGAGAGGCTTTCATTTTAGATTTTTGAATGAGTTTACAAACCGAGTCTTAAATGATGCACCGAGTGTTGAAATAAATAAAGTCTTTACAACTGAGATTTCTGTACCTGACGATAATGACAATAAAAGAGAATGGACTGATGAATCGAATTCTACCTATACTGTTAGTAAGACTGTACCCCTTTATTTTCCATTCGCTGATGCAAAGACAGGTATTGAAGGCTATGAAGAAGCTGGAAAAAAAAGAATTACTCCGAATGTACCCGGTTCTAAACATATTGAATATTTATTATCAAAAGATATTAGTGCCAATGGAAATAACATTAACTGGATTACTTCCAAGCGGTTTATCGAAACAACATCATTTGGATTTGTACGAAGCGTCAATGACACTCAAGGTCAAGTAGGTGCGTTTCAGATTACAAATGCCAGTGGCGTAACTTATCATTTTTCTTTGCCGGCGTATGCTTTTAATGAATACTCACATAGTCAGAATAAGGATAAAAAGGATAAAATATCGTTTAATAGTTTTAGTCAAAAAGGTAAGTATGCTTATACATGGTATCTGACAGCTATAACGGGACCTGATTATGTTGACAGGAGCTCTACAGGTAGTGCAGATGGAAAACTAGACGAGTTTGACTTTGGTTATTGGGTGTCTTTTGAATATGGAAAATGGGCTCCATCTTATCAATGGAGAGCACCTGTAGAGGGATATAATGATGATTACGATAACGATTTTCAGAGCTTTTCAAAAGGCCAGAAAGAACTTTACTACTTAAATGCCATTCGTACGAAGAGTCATACTGCTTTATTTGTCAAGGAGATGCGAGCAGATGCTAAGGGTACAACATCTTTACATGATGAGGCAGTCCGAACTCAAGACAAAACTGTTACTTGGACAGATGAAGGTGGTGTAGAGATTAAATCAGAATGTTTTAATGCGGGCTATGATGATGATAGCAATCCAATAACAATTTGCCACTACAGGTATCCTACAAGTAGTTTGAAGCTCACTAAAATTATTCTTCTTGATAATTTGAAAAGTAGCATAGACCTGAGTACAATTTGTAGTTCAACTACGAACTATAATAATTCTAATATATCTTCTCAAGATGGAGATACACAAGATTGGACACTCTTGCATAGTGGGGACAATATTTTAGATGTCTTTGATTTAGCCTCTCAAGGTGCAATTCAAGATAATGCACTTCGAGTTATAGATTTTAATTATGATTATAGTCTTTGCCCTGAAACGATTAATAGTTTTGATGAACAAGCTTCCCTATATACCTATCCATTTAATAATAGCCTTGTCAATACAAAGTCTGGTAAGCTTACACTTAAATCGGTTGCTTTTAAAGGAAAGGGTGGTAAAGACGGACTTATTCCACCGATAAAATTTCAATATGAAATTGATGACAATATTTTGAACTCGAAAATATTATCTGTTGATAATACTGAAAAAGAGATACGTTTACCCATCACAATTTCTGGAACCGACGATTATGTAGAGGGCGATATAGTGGTTTTTGAACAATCAGGTAAAAGTTGGTATGGCTACGTTAAAAATTCAAGTGACTCAATTACTATTAAAATAATTTCGGCCGCGATGCCATCGATAGGAGGAATAACAAAATTAAGACGAACTAAAAATCCTCCTTACAACAAAGACTTAGTTGATATATGGGGCAATTATAAGGTCGATTACGAAAATTTGTTAAGTAGAAATGCAGATCACTATCCAAGTCCAATATCTTCCAAGGGTGTGGATGTTTGGTCCCTTCATGGAATTAAAACATCCACAGGCTCTACCATTCGTATTAATTACGAATCTGACACCTATAGTAAGAGTTGTTATTTACAGAACTTATATACTCCCGTTAATAAATGTTCTCCATATAACGGCACACCAAAGGATGATTCAAAAGATGCCATGTATATTGAGGTAATAGATAAACTTGGTAGCTTAGAATTTGATAAAAGATATAAAGTTGGAGATATTGCCCCTATTGTCGTTGAACAAAAATCAAAAGAATCTAATTGGTCTGATTCAGAGGCAACGAGTTCTATATACGAGGAAGCAGAAGTTCAACTAAGTGTTCCTGGAAGAATTGTCCTCCGATTTTACGCAATTGGTGGATCCGGACGTCTTTTTATAGGTGATCCAGTCGGTGCTCTTATTCTCCCAACTTCGAATCAAAATTATGGAGGAGGGTTAAGAGTCAAATCAATTTGCATTGACAATCTAAATAAACCAGAACGATCTACGAATTATAGTTATGAGTTCAATGGAATATCGTCTGGAGTAACTACTTATGAACCATTTACCATTGCTTCAACATCTGAATTCAAAGATGCGGAAATACCTTTATGGATTAAAAAAGGGTTAACTAAATCTCAGACGGAACTTCTAAAAGTAAGCCGTTTTATTCCGCCTCCTGGTGTTTATTATAGTAAAATACGAATTACTGAAGGGATAAAGGATATCAATGGAGTCGTTCAAAATACTTCAGGTTATTCTGAATACGTATTTAATCCATTTGACCCTTCAATGGTACAGGTTAATTCTTCATTTACAGCTCTGGCCCCTTCAGTATCAGGCGCCAATTCATACGATGGTAATCCGATAGTTCAGATACAGGCATGTAGAGCTAGCGTTTCTATTAAAACGCAACAGATGGGGGCTTTGAAGTCTATTTCTTTATTCAACAATCTTGGTGTTAAATTGAGTGAAACTATAAATGAATATCAGTGGGAGTACAATAACTCTTCCATCATTGGCAGTCGTTATGGATTTCCTCGCATAAGGACTATTCGTGATGATGAACAGGGGGTTATTACTGAAACATTTAATCATGCACGAATCTTTGATAACGGAATATGGATGCAAGGTCCAACGACGGCATACGTATTAGGAGGACCTACTCTTTTTGGACTAATTAGTCAAATGGTTAATTACCCAAGCATCCAGATTGGGTCAACAACTACAAATTTTAAAACAGGTATTGTTACAAAGGATAAAACTTTAGAGTTTGATTTTTATACCGGTAATCCTTTGAAATCATTGAGTTATGATGGATTCGGGAATTATTATTTAAATGAGACTACACCCGCTTACAAAGTTTACCCTCAAATGGGGCTTAAAGTGGATGCAACGGGAGTAACCAATCTTGCCAATGGTCACATGTTGGATCAAATAGCATCCAATTATCTTTACAAAGTAACAAGTTCTGTGAATCTTGAACAAGTTCGCGGCCTATATGATACATCGACACCTCAATACCTTTATGAAGGTGATTTAACTAGAGTAGGTTTAACATCAGCTTCTATTCAGACGTGGAGTAATCAGATACAAATATTACGACCAGGACAATCACTTTCACCAATGGAAAAGCAAACTGGCATCTGGCGTAAAAAAGCATCATATTCTTTTATTGGGGATGACTCAGTTCCTCTTCCCACAGATGGTCTTTATCCTATTGCCAATTTACTTCCTGTTTTTGCATCATGGGATGGAACAACGGATGCAGGCGCTAGTTGGCAGAAGAATGGTGAAATAACACTTTATGATGTTCAGTCACATGCATTAGAAGTCTCTGATCTTAATGGCAATTATGCTGCTACTAAGATGACCCCCGATCAGATCAGAGTAACGGCTTCCATAGCAAATTCGGAATACGGTGACTTTAGTTATACCGGTGCGGAAGATGAAGTGCAAGAAGATGACATGGGTAATCAGTTTAAGCTTGGAACAGATGCTACCGTCGTGCTTGGTAATCCTCACACAGGAGTTAATTCTGTCAAGACAGATTTTGAAGGAGTTGTCTATGAAAATGACATTACACCAAACAAAAAATATACATTTAGTTTTTGGGCGTCTTCACCCGATGCTGTTCAGATAAAATGGATGGTTAATGGACAGCCTACAACCCTAATACCATCCAGCATACGACAAGCAGGAAATTGGTATCAATATAATGTTTCGATATTTCCAAAATCCGCTCATCTTAAAATCTGGTGCCAACGTACAGTTGAAGGCCCCATCGGAGATGTTTATTTTGATGACTTCCGTATTTTTCCAACGGCTGCGTCGATGGTGAGTTATGTGTATAATCGATGGGGAGAGTTATCACATATATTAGATAATCAGAATATGTATACCAAATACGAGTATGACGGAATGGGCCGATTGATCGGTACGTATAAGGAGACTTTTATTAAAGGAGAAGTTAAAGTAAGTGAGCAAATTTATCACTATGCCGGGCAAGACTAATGCACTTGAGAAAAGAAATATGTTGATGATTAATCCATTTAATGTTTTTATGCAGACCAAAAGCACGCATCAAATCATACTGTTAATAATTTCGCTTTTGTCGTTATGTCATGTTTATGGACAAAATTGTCCAGCATTGACCGTAACACTTTCAAGCACTGGTATTGAAGCTGATATTTCTATTAGCGACGAAGACAATACGCAGTATATGTGGTATGTAAACAATAACTTCGTTGCTTCAGGAATGGGTATGTATCTTTATAATGGAACTCTTGCAAACGGAGATAAAGTATATTGCAAAGTAACATACCTTGGTACTTCTATGTGTGTTACGGGCAGTCCGGCAACGTCAAACGAGATAACAATCTCCACTACACCAACAGTACAACCCTCGCTGAGCATCGAGGTCACTTCCGGTACAGTTTTCTGTGTAGGTGATAGGGTTTATTGTGAAGCTGTTACAACAGGTAGTTTTGTTAATTTTAAATGGAGATTGAATGGTGGTATAGTTGTCGGAGCCAATTCGTCGAACTTTTCGACCGATCAATTCACGCAGGGAAGCGTTATATCAGTGACTGCTGATGTTGAAAATCCTTGTCAGAGCTGTGTCAGTTCAATGATGGCCACTACTGAATCAATATCCTTTACAGTCAACAACCCACCGATAGTTAGCATTAGTTCGACTGGTACAAAGACCATCTGTTCAACATGTGTTGAAAAAATCACAGTGGCACCAATTGCCACAGGTAACATATATCATTGGTATAAGGACGGCGATATTATTGCTAATGAAGGTGGCTCGTCTTATAATGCCACCAGCAGTGGTACTTATAGTGCATCAGTTTTTAAGTCGGGGTGTGCCAGTGTAAGAAAATCAGATTCGTTTATACTTAAAAAAAATATTGCGCCTATAGCCAATGCGGGTGCCGATAAGATTGGGGCATTTCATGGTACGCCATTAACCTTAAGTGGATCAGGTACGGATGCAGATGGTACTATAGCAGCGTATTCATGGAGACAGATCTCTGGTCATGAGGTAACGCTTACTAATACATCTACATCCAATCTTTCTATTTCAAATATTAATTATGCGGGTCCCTATGTCTTTGGGCTTACAGTAACTGACAATTTTGGAGAGTCTTCCAAAGAAGACGAGGTTGTTATTACTGATCTAAGTGATTTTGGTTTAAACTGGATTGAAAGTATCTCATACGACCCAGGAAGTGCCAGAACAATCGTCGATACCCGATTCTATTTTGATCTGGCAGGAAAAGCATTGCAAACTCAATCTAAGAGTTTTGAAAGTCCTTCTAGTCCAGATACCCCTTTAATTTTTGCGTCCCAAACTTTACAAGATAATCTTGGAAGAGATGCATTAAGCACGTTGTCAGCTCCAACTTTCAAATCTGATTTTCAATATGATCATTTTTTTGTTCGGTCATCTTCTACAAATCGTTATGAGCCAAATGATTTTGATGCCTCAACTACTAAGTTCAGTCCAACGCCGATAAATCAGGAAGTACAGGGTACACTGGGTTGGTATTATAGTGCCAATAATACTGTTGAAAAAAATGTTCCAGTGACAGGATATCCATACTCTCGCACTGAATTTTACGATGATGGAACTGGTGAAATAAGGAGAAGCGCGGGACCCGGCGATCTGCATCGAATGGGGGGACATCATGAGATGATCAACGGCACATTTCCAGTTTATCAAGATCTCGATGACTATTTGAATATCCGTAGAGAGAAGGTGAATTTACCTGATAATCTTTTGAATATTTCATCACTAGTTAACAAAGGTGTTCAAACTATTTCCCGAGATCAAAATGGAAAATATGCAATAGCTATCTCTGATAATACAGGGAAGACAATTATGACCGCAAGAAATGGTGATCCCGATAATTATGAATTAAAAGTGCAAAAACATATTGTTGCTAGTGCTATTGATTTAGATTTCTTTTCAGTATCGAATAATCATCAATACTTCAGTATTTTAAATTCTCAAGCAATTACTTTTACCAATTTATTAAGTAATTCATCCTATTATATTGAAGATTTGCTGACAAACACAATTATCTATAATTCCGAGACGGATGTTCTTCCAGAGACTTGGCCAGTAGGATTTTATAGAATTACAATGGTAATGGGAGCTATAAGTATAGATTACTTTAACTATTACCTTGATGTCTCCTATCAATTCTATAACGACGTCGGAAGGCTAATAACATCCATTTCGCCGAATGGTTTTAATCAGTTAAAAAATGGCGTAGATTATTCAAAAATTGATAAAACAACCTACATTTATAATCATAGAGGCTGGCTGCTATCAATGACCGAACCTGATGCCGGAACAACAAAATACATATATCGTAAGGATGGCAAAATCAGATTCTCACAAAATGCTACGCAATCAGAAAACGAAGCCTCTCATACTGTAGATAAAGGTAAATTCTCCTATACAAATTATGATCAGCTAGGGAGACCCGTTGAATCCGGCGAGTATACAGGAACGCTTTCCTTTACGGGACTTTCAAACAATCTTGAATTTGCAGACCAGATCAATTTTGTGGCAACTGAGAAAAAAGATTGGGTTCACACCAACTATGATTTGCCATACAGTGATACCGATATTTCTGTTCCAAACTTACCTTCACAAGATTTTCTTCGAGGTGCAGTATCGTGGGCGGAGAACGAAAACATCAAAACTCTTTATAATTATGATGAATTTGGTCGCGTAACCTACATGATTCAAAAACCAAAAGCATTAACGACACGCATCTTTTGTGTCCGGTATCAATACGATCTCCTTGGTAATGTATTAATGGTTTCCAATTTGGGTTATAATAATTCTATTCTTACTTCGGAATTTTATCATCACTATGAATATGATAAAAACCAACGATTGAAACAGGCTTTCACGAGTGTTCAGGTAGATGGAGAAAAGAAACTTCGTGCCACTTATGAATACTATTTACATGGTCCTTTAAAACGTATAGTGCTAGGTGATAAACTTCAGGGCATTGACTTTGTTTACAACATCAACGGCTGGCTTACACAAATCAACCATCCGGATGTCAATCAGGACCCTGGTAAGGATGGTACTGGCAATGGTGTACGGAAAGACGTGTTTGGAATGGTGCTTGACTACTATGAAAGCGATCTGAATAATTTGTTCGCTACCTCCACCGGGTCTATTCACGATCCTGCAAGGAGACATAGACTACCATTCGCCAATGAAACAGCCGTGGCTTCTAATCAACAACCGCTGATCAGGTTTGAATCACCAGCTATTTATAAAGACGAAAGTGTGGTTCCATTCAAAGCATTCAGTGCGCAAAGTCCAGCTTATAAAAACATGCTTCAATCCAAAAAAGAAAATTAAGATTCAATTTTATATACTATGAAGAAATTTACCTTATCTCTCATTATCGCGTTAGCAGAGTTTGCTTCAGGCTATTCCCAAAACGTAAAAACATCTACCATCCAATGGTCATCTGTTAAAACCATGGACATCAACAAAGGTGATAGCAATGATGAAGCTACAACCCTTACCAACTACGGCACTACCCGTTTCGAATGGAAAAATCAGGATGGCAGCATGCGCAAAAATTTTCAGATTATTGAAGTTGTTGGTGATTGGACAAATGCAGCGTCAGATGGCAGTTTAACATTTGAAGTAACGGATGGCACTAATAGTGGTACCATAACTATTCGTAAGGATGATCAAAATACAAAAGTACTTATGGTTATAGTCACTGATCCACCACAAGTCACCGAATTAACCATTCAAAGTTTACAAGCACTTTAATCACAGATTACTCTTAGCGTCACTTGTCTATACCTATGCTAAAAAAGATTACTCCATTGTTGCTGTTGATCTGTGCATTACTGTGTTCGATCAATACCAAAACACAAGCCCAAACCAATGTTATTCCCGATGACATCGAGCTTGCCGTACTCAAAAATATCTATGATAGCTTAGGTGGTACTGGCTGGACAAGTTCAACAAATTGGCCTGCTTCGGGAAGCTGGCCTTCTACAGCTACGAGTTCACAATTCAGCACCTGGAAAGGTATCACGGTGAGCTATGGAGATATCTCATCCATCTCATTAGTCAATAACAACCTGACAGGTGTCATTCCAAATTCAATTTCACGACTTGTCAAACTCAAAACTCTTGCTCTGCAAAAGAATAGCATCAGCGGTTCCATTCCTGCCGCTCTTGGAAAAAATACTGCACTAACAAATGTATTGCTAGATCATAATGCCTTAACAGGAACGATACCTACAGAATTTGGTAACCTCACGTCACTATTACAGCTTACACTTCATAACAACACATTAACGGGTTCCATACCATCATCACTTGGAAACCTGACATCCCTTGACATGCTTAATGTAAGTTACAACCAGCTCTCAGGCACAATCCCAACAAGCCTGGGTCAGCTTACCATTGCCACGTATATTTATCTGAGTCATAATCAACTCACTGGCACGTTGCCATCCTTCAGCAATCTTACCAATCTGAAATATTTCAGCGTTGAATACAATCAGCTTACAGGCGCGCTTCCATCTTTCGCGGCTCAAAAAGAAATGCTCACATTTTATGTTGATAACAATCAGTTTACAGGTTCTTTTCCTGATGTAACATTATGGACAAAAGTTACAGACATCAACGTTGGTACCAATTTATTGTCAGGAGCCATTCCAACAAGTATTGCTAATTGTGTGGCTTTAGTTTCATTATCAGCTGATAATAATAGTTTTACCAGTTTGCCTACTGGCCTTGTCAGCCTTCCTGTTCTCGGGTTGGTAGAGGTTAGCACAAATGCCATCACCAGTATTCCTGATTTCTCTACCCAGGTGAATAAAGCTAATCTCACGCTGAAGGTTGGCAAGAACAAGCTTGACTTTGGTCAACTGGAGATGATTTACAATAAAGGTATCAAAACGATATACTATAATCCTCAGAATAATCTGGATGACGTACTATTTGCAAAATCAGTTCCATCAGGATCACTTTCAATCACAGCACGTAGCGGAGGGGTAAATACGGTAATAAACTGGGAACGCAAAGTAGATGGCAGCAGCACGTGGGTAAACGTAAACAGTTTGAATACCGACGCTACACAAAAGACTTATCAGCATGTCAACAATCAATATGTTGATGCTGGCGAGTATCGTTATAAATTAACAAATTCAGTCATTACAGGTTTTACGATACAATCTTCATCCATCGATGTGAGAGTTGGTTATGATCAGACTTGGTCTAATTTAACTAGCGTAACAAACACCTCTGGTGTGTTATCAAAGTCAACCGCTAATGGTTGGAATGGAGAAGGAGCGAGGGCCCGAAATACACTCATGGCCAATGTTGATGGCTGGTATGAATTTGTGATCGATCAGAATGCGGCCACAGCAAACTATATGATTGGCTTCTCTGCCATCAATAATGTTTACACACAAACAGCGATTGATTTTGGAGTAGAGGTAGTCACACAGAGCAATGTTCTAAAACTATTGGCGCACGAAAGCAGTGCTACGGGCACGGACCTTGGCAGCGTTGTCTTAGGCGATGTGATCCGTGTAGGACGAGTAGGCAGCTTAATAAAGTACTACAAGAATGGAACAGAGATGCGAAGTGTTGCAGGAGCAGCTACAAAATATTATATCACGAAAGTATTGATCAACACAGGTAGGACGGCTCCGCTGGTAACATCATATGATGTGTTAAATGAAACCGGTGAGATACCAAATGCATTAGAGCAAGCTGCATTGAAAGATATGTATGATAGCTTGGGCGGCAGTGCATGGACAAACTCACCCACCTGGCCAATGACTGGAACACTTCCTCTTAATATTAATCCTAATTATGGGGTATGGATTTCGAATGGAGATATAAGTAGGATTTATCTTTCAACATGCAATGTTACCGGAAAACTACCTTCCTCTATAGGAAACCTCTCGAAGCTACAGTACATCTTCTTCATAGGCGACAAACTTTCAGGATCATTACCAACTTCGATGGGAAATCTTGCAGAGTTGCAATATCTATACATGGAGCAAAATCCGTCTATCTCAGGTTCGATACCCTCTTCCTTTGGAAACCTCACCAACTTACGATTAATTCACCTTGGAGGTCAATGTACTGGTGCAATACCAACAGAGTTAAATAAGTTATCGAACTTAACAGATCTTTCTCTTAGTGGGAGGTTTACAGGAGCAATAACAGATCTAAGAAACCTGAAAAATCTTAACTCTCTTGGTCTGAGTTCAAACTTTTTTACAAACGCATCATTTCCAAGCTGGATTTATAAACTTCCTAATCTGAAGCAGTTATATTTAACCAGTTGTGGTCTTACAGGCAGTATACCTGATTCAATATCGACAATGAGTGCCCTAACGGTACTTGATTTAAGCAATAATCAGATGACAGGATCAATTCCGTCGTCAATAGGAAACTTACAGAACTTACAGATATTTAACGGCTATAATAACCAATTGTCAGGAAGCCTACCAGCAACACTTGGTAACTTAACCAAGTTGACAAATTTGGCTCTATACAATAACAAATTGACAGGAAGCATTCCTGACAGTTTTGGTAATCTTACGAACATACTGAGTTTTCAGCTGAGCATCAATCAACTCAGTGGATCCATACCAGCAACTCTGGGAAATCTCACTAAACTAGGCACATTGGATTTTTCTGCTAATAAATTAACAGGATCGATTCCATCATCTTTAGGCAATCTAACCAATCTTGTTTATTTGTTTCTATATACGAATCAACTTACAGGGAGTATCCCATCTGAATTGGGGAACCTTACCAAACTTGTAAACTTGCAGTTGCAAGGCAACCAACTCAATGGATCAATACCTGAATCACTTGGTAATATTGTCAATCTGCAATACTTGTTTTTAAACAGCAATCAGTTAACAGGATCGATCCCTGCCTCATTCGGTAACTTTACCAAGGTAATTCAGTTTTATCTTTCTGCTAATCAATTGTCAGGACAAATTCCATCGAGTCTTGGTAATCTTAGTCTGGCACAGCAGTTTTGTTTGAATGATAACAAACTTACCGGTCCAGTTCCATCATCATTATCTGGTCTTTCAAGTGTATGGTTATTCTACCTCCATAATAATCAGTTAAGTGGAGATTTTCCGGATATTTTTAATGGACTAACAAAGCTTTTGGTTCTGAATCTTTACAACAACCAGTTTACGGGAGCGGTCCCTGCATCTATTGGAAATAGACTCACCATAACAGGCTTAGATTTTCATACGAATAAATTTACAAGCCTGCCAGCTTCGATGCTAAGCATGCCTGTTTTGAGTTCACTCTTGATCCATGATAATGAGTTAAATAGTATTCCTGACTTTTCAGCGCAAGTAAATAAAGCTAATCTAGCCTTAAATATTTCTAGCAATAGATTGGACTACTCTCAACTTGAATTGACACAAGGGAAAGGAATAAAGACAATCACTAATTTTCCCCAAAAAGATATTGTAGATATTGATTTCGTAAGTCTGATAACAGGAAGCGCATTAACGATTTCAGCACGTAACCCTGGTCAATACTCTACAATCTATTGGGAGAAACTGAGTGGCACAACATGGACAAGTGTAAACAGTTCGGATGCGGATGCGACTTTCAAAACATATAACCGGACAAGTGCTGCGTCAACTGATGCCGGTACGTACCGCTGGCGTATGACCAACACATTGGTAGGTGGAACGATCAAATCAGGAAACATTGCTGTTGAAACAGGTTCAGTAGCTGATGCTGTTGAGTTTGCTGCATTGAAAGATTTATATGATAGTCTAGGTGGAACAGCATGGGTGAATAAAGCTACATGGCCTTCGGTTGGTGCATGGCCCACAACAGCCACCGCTGCTCAAATGGATGCTTTGGGAGGAATTGATATTTCTAACGGTGATATATCGGCATTAAACCTTCTTCAAAATAATCTTACAGGCAAAATACCCACCAGTATATCAAAACTAAAAGGTGTTAAGATCATAGACTTCCGCCTCAATGCCATCACGGGTACGATCCCTGCTAGTATGATGACAATGACTGAGCTTACCAATTTACGTTTGTACAGCAATCAGCTCACGGGTGTTATTCCAGATAATATTGGTAATCTTACAAACCTGACAGAACTTGTTCTGGCAAAGAATAATTTTGTTAGTCAAGTCCCTGCCAGCATTGGTAATCTTACTAAACTGACATGGCTTAGTTTATATCTTAACGCCAACTTATCAGGTCCGTTGCCATCCACGTTTTACAATCTTGTAAATCTCACGGACTTGTATATTTATGATACTAAAATTGATGGACCGTTGTCTGAGAGCATTGGCAACTTCACTAAGCTTAAAAACTTCTGGGGCTATCGAAATAAATGGAGTGGCGCCTTGCCTGCTTCAATTGGCAACATTCTTACCCTTGAGAATTTGTATCTATACAGTAATACTTTCAGCGGTTCAATTCCAGATAACTACAGTCATCTTACAAACCTGAAAAACTTTTACATCCACTATAACCCAGATCTGGACGGAACAATTCCGACATGGCTTGGAGGCTTGTCAAATTTGGAAATCCTTTCTATTGGAGGTGGCGGTAAATTCACCGGTGAATTACCAGCATCGATCGGCAGTCTTTCCAAGCTCACCCAACTTTACATCTGGAATGAAAATCTTACGGGAAGCATTCCTAATGAATGGGCTGCGTTGAATAAGCTTACCTATATTTCACTAGGTGGTACAAAACTTGGAGGTAGTATCCCGTCGAGGCTGGTTAATCAACCATTGCTTAAGCAGATGTATTTTAATAATTCTCAGTTTACCGGTTTCCCCGACATATCAGCAAGAACGGATAAAGCGGCGTTGAAGATTTCCATTGAGAATAATAAGATTCCAATTACTGATATTGAACGGTATTTTACTGCCGCTAATACTTCCGTATTCAGTTTGCTTACGTATTCGCCACAACTTTATGACAATGTTGCTGCTACACAGAATTTAGCAAATAATAGCGATTTGACGATGACCGCTCCATCAGGAGGTGTACATGGTGTTTATCTCTGGGAGCACCAGATTAACGGAACATGGACTAACGTTACTTCACAAAATCAGAGTTCTGATCCGTCTGTATTCATCATTCATAATGCAACCGATGCTAATGCTGGTATTTATCGATATACGGTAACAAACACCTGGGTGACCGGTCTTAACTATCAGGGAACTGTTGATGTTACTATTACCGACCCGATCAATATTGATCCTGTTAAACCATTATACAACGGTCTCATCTCCGCAGCACGTTGGCATACTGAGAAGGCGTATGAAGTAACAGGGACTGACTTCTCAGGTATGTATGTATATTCTTATGATGAGAAATACCAGATCGCTGAAGCTCGTTGGGCAACCGCTAACGAATCAACAGTTCCAGCATTAAGATCATCCGATTTTGCCGGTAACAAATACAGACTCACAGGTATGAGTTATGATCCTAATGGCAACATACTCACCTTGAAACGCTATAATGATGTAGGTGTAAGAACAAACAACTTTACCTATCATTATGGCTATCAGAATCAGGATCCAAACAAGCAAACTACCTATGATAACAAACTTCAATCAGTAGATGGCTATGCCAACTTTGCATATAATTCTATTGGCCAGATGGTGACCGAAGATAAAGCAGATGCAAATGAAAAAGATCAGTACGTAGACTATGATGTAACAGGTAAAGTAACCGTTGTCTATGCAGACGAAGCCCGTACGATAAAGAAAATTCAAAACCTGTATGATGATCGTGGTTTCCGTTTGGCCAAGATGGTCTATTCCGACAACGAACAACCTGACCGCACCACTTGGTATATCCGCGATGCTTCAGGTAATGTGTTGAGCATTTATGAAGAAGACGTTAAAGAAAAACGAACAAGTGGTAAAGATGTATTCACCCAGACCGAAGTTCCTGTATACGGTGCAGGAAAATTAGGAACTTATTATCCTGAGCAAGATGGCTCTCTTAACTATGAAATTACAGACCATCTTGGTAACGTACGTGCTTTGCTTCGCGATAACAGTAACATCTACACCGCCACAATGGAAGACAATGGCAATGAAGACATTGCTAACCCGCGTGTGCAGGAGATGGCGTTCTTCGAAAATCTATCTACTGCCGTTGAAGATGTTCACGCCAACCACTCACTGGCAACACAGGAAGAGCCTAATCCCCATAGAGCAGCTTATCTGAACTGGGTCAGTGGCATGACAGGCAGTGATGCCAGTGATAAATCCGTTGGGCCAGCCATGATGTTAAAAGTTAATGCAGGCGACTTGGTTGATATAAAGACATGGGCCAAGTATGAAATCAAGAGCACCTATCACCGTGATATAACCATGCTGTTGTTTTCTCAATTCCTGGGCGGAACCTTTGGTACACAGGGAGGCTTCGATGGTTTAACTGCGAGTCAAACCAACTCCATACTAAACAATGCCCTTGGTTTGGGAAATTTCATAGGTGATGATAACGACCAGACAAAACCTTTTGCCTACCTCAATTACATTGTGTTTGACAGGAACATGAACTATGTAACTAGTCATGCCACACGAGTACCTGAAAGTGCAGGCTATGAAACAGCAGCATTAAATCTTGACACCAGCATATCACAACCAATGGCTATAGATGCCCCTGTAAATATCACAAATGATGGTTATATTTATGTGTGGGTTAGCAATGAGAGTGAAAACACTAAAGTGTGGTTTGACGATCTTACGATTAGTCACGCGGGTAGTCTTGTGGCTCAGGCTACTGATTACGATGTATGGGGTGATGTGTTACGGGAGCAGAAGGCTGATGAATCAACGTACAGGTTTGGGTATCAGGGACGGTTTAGTGAGAGAGACTTAGAGACGGGGTGGAGCCACTTTGAGTTGAGGGAGTATGATGCCACGATGGGTAGATGGACTTCGACGGATCCGGCTGGGCAATATTGGTCGCCATATGTGGGGATGGGAAACAATACCGTTAGCTCAATTGATCCGACAGGAGGTTTTGCTCCACCTACTGATTTTGTAAATACAGGTACAGGAGAGAAAGTGCATGTTGAGGATGGATCAAATAATGTAGTAACGATTGAGCCCAAAAATTGGACTGAATTCTTAAGGGCATTTAAAGCTACAGGCTTTTTAAATAATAATAGACAGAAAGAAAGAACAGAACTTTTGAGCAAGTACGGTTCGATGACATATTCTGTAGATGGTATTTTAGAAGTTAAAGAGTTGCGAAAAAACCCAAATGGATATGAGTGGGGAATGCAACAATTTGTCGAAGGAAAGGAAGCTTTTATTAACCCAAATAGAAGTCAGGATGATACTAATAATGACCCGATTCATGTAACAATCTATACTACTTTTGATGAGCGGGAAAATGGAGTCATCCATTTTCATATGTGCGGTTTATGTGAAGAATCTCCAAGTATAGGTCCTGGAATGGACATGGCAGTTCATAAAGGATACGATGTTTATAATATTGAAGTATCAACCAATAGAATTTGGTTTTATAATCGATACACAAAAAGGACGACTCCACTTGGAAAAGTCCATTGGGATGTAAAATCGGGAGTGGATTTCTCGGTGCCAATTCGAAGTTATAAAAAATAATAGTCTTTATGTTAAGGATAACAATGTATTTAATTTTAATATTAGCCTTTAGCTATTGTACAAATGAGAACAACAGAATAGTCTTTTTTAAAAAGGGTGAACTATGTAAAACAGATGATAATATTGATTCAATTAGAAATTTTTTCTATTCTAAATTTCTTAAAGAAGCAAATGAGAAAAGTCTTAAAGATATTCCTAACGGAATAACCTCTTTTCGATTAATTGTCTATAAGTCATTTTATAATCCTTACTGTATTCGCATTGATCATAATGATTCAATGACTTCTGTAACATTCAAAATGGCAGGTGATAGAAATAATTCCATAAGGACCGGTCTAAAAAAATTGAATTTTGAATATGAAAGTGATACTCCTCAAATGGATTCCTTATACAATATTTTAAAAAACGAAATTATAAGTTATGACTTTTACCCCGGAGCTGATGATCCAATAGATTACGTTATTGCAGATGGCACCACTTATTTACTTGAAAGTATGAGTAATGGCATATATAAAGTTGTCGCTGGTCGAGATAATGACCCAGAATATAAGGGAGGCGATGTACTGTTGAGTACCGTTAAAAAAATGCACTCTTTTGTTCCATATTGTTTGCTCACAGATTTGGATAAAGCAAAGGTAATGGATGATCTTCTATTTACCGTTTTTAAATCTGATTCTCTAAGATGATGCATTACCCTCAGATGACTCGTAGTCAATATAGCAGGTTATGCTTCGGAATAGAAATTTGAATCGAATGGATATTAAAGTTGGTTGGGCTTTGTCTTAAGTTACATTCTTTGAAAGAATATTGTTGTTACATTCCGATTAGTAATAATCGGGTCACAATTTTATCGTAGGTATAAGAAATGTTTAAGCAATTGATTTTGAAGAAAGTATAATGGATTTTGGAATGTTAAAATAATTAAATGCTTTATGCGCACCATTTTTTTAATTGTTTTATTGCTACTATGTTCTGCAATCAGTTATGGTCAGATGATGCCTATGACAAGCACTATCCGTACTCCGTATGGTAATGTACCTTACACTTACAATGTCTATTCACCAAGGAATTACCGAACTTCAGGAAATATTAGTGTCAAGTATGAATTTCTAGTAAAGCTTAAAAACGACAGTACCTTTACGGCAAAAACACGGATTGATATTTCAAAGGACAAACATTCTATTACAGTAAAGAGGAATAAAGAAAAAATTGAAATCACTCCCTCAGAAACTGAATCTATTACTCGCTTAATACCTTATGAAGGACGTAAGGTTACCGGTATCCCGGCTGATACTTGCTGGTTATTTAAAATAGGTGTTGGAAAAATTATTTCTTATTCCTTTCTAGCAGAAGACAATATGCAATTTATTACAGCTATTCAACATGGTGATGGACCGATCGTACCCCTTACTAAAAACAATCTTAAGGAAATGATCGGTGAGGATCCTGAATTATTGAAGTTAATTGAAAAGAATAAATTGATAAAGGTTATTGAAAAGTATAACAAGTCAGGGTTGTGAAAAAAATGAGGAATAAACTAAATCTGATTTACTTGCCGGTGTTAGTGTTTCTAGGAACGAGAAAAATAAAATTACACAAACGATAACGGTCTATAAAAAAGGTCATTGAGATATTTTATTTTTATAATATCACTTATTATTAGTGCTAATATCTACGCACAACAAGACTCATTGTCTCAAAAGAAAGGCTATGTCCGTAAGCTTCGTGAAACGTTAAAAAAAGATGAACAAAAAATTGATCCATTCAAAATTCTAAAGCAGGATACAATAAAATCAATATCGCAAAACAAGATTGATTCACTTAAGAATTCGACTACGCACCCAATAGATTCTCTAAAATCAATTCACCTTACCAAAGGTGTAAATCATAAGTCAGATAGTTTACAGTCATTAGTGAACAAACCTACCAACGTCATTGAAAAGGGAGAAGGACTTATAGAAACCAAGATAGGACATAAGGTTGATAGTATAGAATCAGGTCTATCAGGTAAAGGCAGTAAACTTACCTCATTACCCAAAGGTCTAAAACATAAATCAGATAGTTTAGAGAATAGGGTTACTAAGGTTGGCACAGATTTAAACAAGAAAGTTGAAGGAGTAAATCAAAATATTCAACACGAAACAGATAAGGTAACGCACAAAGCAATAAACGCTGTTACATCTACAGAATCTAAATTGGAAAACAAGGTAAAACAAGTGACTGGTACTGGTGAGAATGTTAATGTGCCAGGTACTAATAAGTTAAATGCTTCAGGTGTTAAAGTACCTGATCTAAAAACATCCGGTGTTGATTTTCCAGGTGTATCGAATACAGATACAAAAATCCCCTCCCTGGATTCGAAGCTTCCTGCAGGCAATGTAACCAAAGAGTTAAGTAGCGAAATTCCTAAAACAGGTGAGATTGATATTTCAAAGGGTATTCCATCTGTGAAGGATGGTGTCTCCGAAATCAACCTGCCAAAAACAGATGATCTTGGTAAAGTAAAAGATTTGTCAAGCGAGTTAAAAATGGTAGATGGAAAACTAGCTGGTGCTGAGAAATATGAAGGCGAAGCACAGAAGTTAAAAAACATGGATGCTGCCCAGGTAGAAAAACAAGCCGAGGGGCAGTTGAAGAATGTAAATCAAGTAAAAGGACTTGGAAGTGAAATCACGAAGGCCCAACAAATTCAGGCGCAACAGGAAGCCTTGCTGCAAAAATATCGCGATCAGAAACTTCTTGAGCAAGAGATAAAACGGAAGGCTTCCAAGGTTGCCAATGATTTTATGGGGCAGCATGCAACCGAAGTTAAGAATGCACAGGCTCAACTTACCAAATCAAAAAAAGGATTACACTCTATCAAAAACTTTAATGATCTTTTCAAGCGCAGATCTGATGAGTTGGTAGGTAAGAAGTTTTATCAACGCTTGTTACCCGGTATCACTACACAAGTTTATCAGCTCAATAAAATTGTATCCATAGATGCAGGGCTGCAAGTTGGTTATCGCATCTCTCCCCGTTTCACAGCGGGTATTGGAGGACTTTACAGAAGTAGTTTTAACAATGATTTTAAATACTATGTTAAAGGCACAGGTGTTTATGGTGGCCGGGTTTACATGGACCTTACGGCGTATAAAGGAATATTTGTACACGGTGAATTTGAAATGCTAAAGCTTGATTCATCACGGATGATTTCTATTCAGACAAAAGAACCAATACCCAGCAAAGTATATGGGAGTTATTTCGGCTTAGGCAAGAAGATCAACATCTCACGCCGAATCAAAGGAAGTGTTATGGGACTTTATCGTGTTGAGTATGATGGGAAGTTACCTTCTATTAAAAAGCTAAATATGCGTCTGGGTTTTGATTATATAATAGGAAAAAAGAAGAAAACCTTTGGAATTAAATGATTTGACTGCTATGCTTACTTTCTCTTGATGAATTTCCAAATAGATTATCTACTCACCCAACGGCATCTCTATCCTAAAAATAGATCCACGACCGGGCACTGACTCTACTTCAATGCTACCATTCAAAACATCAAGCTGTGCTTTGATCAGGTAAAGACCAAGACCGCGACCTTCAACGTGGGTGTGGAAGCGTTTGTAGAGTTTGAATACTTTTTCTTTGTGGAGTTGCGTATCGAACCCAAGTCCGTTGTCGGCAATTTCTAAAAAAGCTCTTCCATCTACGATGCGACTGCTGGCAATCACTCTTAGTGTGCGGTCTGGTGAGCGGAACTTGATAGCATTGCTCAGCAAATTGTAGAAGATGCTTTGTATCATAGCCCGCACCGTTACAATCTGTGGCAGGGCATCGAAGTTGGCAATAATTTCTTCTTCGCCAGTGAGACTGTCTTGGAGAAGGCTGATGCTTTGCCTCCATTCTTTATCAAACTCTACAACTTCACGGTATTGATTGGGTTCATTACGCAGATCGAGAAGCTTGCTTAAGTCTTTGATAATCAAATCGAGATCAGATGCTGTTTTACTTATCAGATTAATCCATTCACGAGCCTTGGTGAGTTCTTGTTCTGTCTGTGCGAGGCCAGATAAACCAAGCAGTCGTGCTACCGGACCACGCAGATTGTGTGATACTGTATAAGAGAATTGTAGTAATTCGTTGTTGTAGCGTACTAGCTCTTCATTTGTTGTGCGAAGTTCTAGTGTTTTTTCCAGAACAATTCTTTCGAGCCCCCGATTGAGATCGCTCATATTCTTGTTGCTTTCAGCAAGCTTGTTCGACTGCGTCTGAATCTCTTCATTCTGTTCTGATACTTCGAGATACAATTGGTTTAGCTCGATGTTTACTTCATGAAGCTTGTCAGCTTGCGCTTGTATGCGTGTGTTCTTATCAGTAATGGTTACGTTAAGCATTTTAATGCGCGCATAAAAGCGATAGTAAACAAAGGCAAGCACGGCGAGTAGGGCAAGTCCGATTAATCCACCGATGAGTAAAATAAACTGCTGCCTTAATTTTGACTCTTGTAGTTTGATTTTGTTTTCAGAGAGTTGCTTGTCTTGCTGTAATACTTTTATGTCTCTGTCACGTTGCTCAATCTCCTGCATCTTCTCGAGGTTCACAAATCGGCGTGCCAGGTCAGTGCGGTGAATAGAATCATTGAGCTTACTGGCCATGATGGAATACATTAATGATTCTTTAAAACGGTTTTGAGCCGCCAGTAAATCTCTGCGTGTGTTAAAATTCATGATCAGAATTTCATTGGCATTTATTTGATGTGCGAACTGCTCTGATTGATCGAGATAACGCGTTGCATTTTTTAAATCTCCATTTCTGAAATAGATGTCGCCCAATCCC
>DATJHZ010000452.1:0-13316 GCA_035493595.1 Cyclobacteriaceae bacterium
ACGCGTGTTACTTCAGAACCAAATGAGTTCATCTGATCCACCATGGTATTAATGGTGTTCTTCAATTCAAGCATTTCGCCTTTAACGTCAACCGTAATTTTCTTAGACAAATTACCGCGCGCGATGGCTGTTGTTACTTCGGCAATGTTTCGAACCTGGTTGGTAAGATTACCTGCCATGTTGTTAACCGAATCTGTTAAGTCTTTCCACACACCACCAACACCTTTTACTTTTGCCTGCCCGCCAAGTTTACCTTCTGAACCTACTTCACGTGCCACGCGTGTAACTTCCATGGAGAAAAGATTCAACTGCTTAACCATGTAATTCACTTCTTTGGCGATGCGCGAGAATTCTCCTTCTAATTTGTGATCACCAATTTCTTCCGGCATTTCCTGCGACAAATTTCCTTTCGCCACCGAGCTGATTACGTGCGCAATTTCTATGGTTGGATGTACCAGATCTGAGATGAGTACATTTAGTGATTCAACGCCTTCACTCCATGAACCTTTGGTGCTGGGAATCTCTATACGTTGTGTAAGTTTACCTTGCTTACCAATAGTATTACCGGCGCGAGTAAACTCAAGCATCATCTTTTGATTGAGGGAAATAATCTCATTCAGAGTGTCGAATATTTTTCCATTCACTCCTATTTCGTCTAATGGCATACGAACAGTGAAATTGCCATTCTTGACTTCTGTCAGCACGCGCAACAACTCTGCATGATCAAGGGTATTTGATACAGCCTTATGTTGTTTACTTGTATGAGATGGAGTCTTTTTACTTTTTTTAACATTACCCTCAGACGATTGAACTGCTTTGCCGTTAGACGGTCGTTTTGCAGCGACTTTGATTTTCATATATACCCGGGAGTTTAGTACTTAAAAATATGAAGAATGCAGCTACATCCATAGCTATTTATGTTGTGCGGAAAGCAGAAGGTAATTTTAATATTTCAGGATTAAATAGCCCATGCCTCTCAATCGATGAATTTACTCTTACGGCGCTGAATACAAAAATTTAAAAGTCAAATGGAGTGCATTCTCCCCCTACGGAAATTTATGTTGTTCACTGGGGGCGCACCTCGTGTTATCGTCGCAACTGGTGAAATAATTCCACAGACCGAAAAATACATTCAGGTTCGTTTATTTTGAAACTGAGGAATTCATGACTGCCATGCGCAGTTTTTCTACTATCCGAAAGCTGTGATGGACATTTCTGAGTAATTATCACGTGCTTATTAGTGGTATAATTCTTATGTGACAATAGAATGAAATTATCAAAGCTCATGATTAATGTCATAGCTATTCTGTGCCTCACTTTCTTTTTAAATTCTGAAGTAATAGCCACTGCTTTGCAACATGACTCTATTCAATCCATAAAAACAGGTAACCATCTCTTTCGAACCTCTTGCAGCACTTGTCATAGCATTCATCACGAGAATATTGGCCCGATGCTAGCCAGCATTACAAAGAAGAAAAGCAGAACATGGTTAACACGATTTATAAGAAATTCACAAGATGTTATTGCAAGTGGCGATGTGTACGCCAATCTGTTATATAGAAACTATAATCATGTAATGCCTTCGTTTACCGAATTATCAGATGATGATATTCATGACATATTGAATTATCTAGAAAGCAATTCGACCAGTGTTATTAATGAAATGGCCATGGACAATGAGATCATGCAAAATAGTAATCCTGAGATACTCTATGGGAGACAGCTTTTCAGGCAGCAGTGTGCTTCCTGTCATTCAATCTATCATGAAAGCTATGGGCCTGCTCTGGGCAGCGTTACAAAACGTTTACCCAAAGCCTGGTTGATTCCTTTTGTAAGAAATTCTCAGAAAGTAATAGAAGGTGGCGATCCATATGCTTTACCACTATTTAATTCCTTCAATCATCGGATTATGGTAAGCATGGATTTTCTAAATGAAGAACAGATCAACAGTATTCTCACATATATAGAATTCGCTTCAACATTAAATTACTCACCGACAAATGAAATGGAACACAAAGAGAGCACCAATCCGGTAGTGTCCATTGATGGAAACATCCTGCATAATCAACAAGGCTATAATAATTCGGATCAGACTTTTAAAGTTGCAATTGTAATACTGCTGATATCAAGCCTGTCGGTGTTTGGTTTTATATTATTCATAATAAACAAATATCTACGGCGCGAACATCTTGATTAACTATCCTCATTTTTATGTGATGATTTTAATCTTCATTATAAAGTAAAGTGAGATAAAAATTCCACAACTCTGCCATTCATGGTCAATAAAATGAACATTTAAAGATCTGGCATAATTTATTCTATTAATTAAATTAAAATCACAATATTATGAGACATCTGGCAATAGTGTTATACTTCTTTCTTGCAATTGCGTTTTCAATGAACGCACAATCATCTGCAGGAAATGTTTCGGTGAAACTGGTTGATGGTCTTGTCGGCTCATGGAAGCTTAGTAAGGTTTATGATGGCAAGAAAGAAATTTCTACAAAAAGTCAAAAAGGTATTATCGATCAGATTGAGTTTACTCGAAACAACATGTACATGCTACATACAAATGATGCCGCCTCCGATTCTGGATTTTTTAGAACGAATGAAATTGATAAGCTACTCTATCTTGAAACTGCAAACAAACTTGAAGACAATACAACGGATGAATGGAGCTTGCAAATAAATAAGAATACAATAACGCTTTCACGGAGAGAGCCAGCTGAGTTGCGACATTTTAGGTATATATATGTCAAGAAGAATTAAACAAGTACAATACTTATTCAATCACCCTTTTATTAAGAGATGTTTTAAAATCAAATCTAATGTTCACAAAAAAGCCCGAATTCATTTAACTGAATTCGGGCTTAGTTTAGTGGAGCCGCAGAGAATCGAACTCTGGTCCAGAGAAGATAACGCCGTACCTTCTACATGCTTAGTTGACTTTAATTTTCGAGTGTGGCAAGGCAGGCAACAACCTAAACTACACCTTATTTACTGTGTCTTAGCCGCGCTTAGCAACATCACGCGGAGCAACTCTGCATTACGACACCGCTATACCAGCACCGGCAGAATGTGGGCGCTGAGCGACGATGGCTTTCCCGATCTTATCGGGACGAGGCTAATCTAACGTTACGTCAGATTAAGCAGCCATGGCGTAGTTAGACTCGCCAAGTATGGTTCGGGACTATCTTTCAAGGCTCTCACCCCATGAGCCTGCATGCTTCCTCACGTCATTACACATCCTGTCAAAACCGGTCGGCCCCGTTAAACAGTTGCGCTTAGATTATCAGTTAATTGTAGCAGTTCTAACCCTGACGATTAACCAAATGCAAAAGGGAGACAAATATACACTCAAAATAGTTCAGCCATTCATTATCCTGCTAGCATCCAGAAGTTTTTTATCTAGCGTCCAGATCTCAAATCTATTTATTCTTGAAGCCGCTAGTAGATAGCAGTCGATCAATCCAACGCCCTTATTAAAAAGATTGAATTGATTCGAGATTTTCCCAGCCTCAATAAAAAGGTCGTCTTCATTCAGTTTAGGTAAAAATTTCCAATGCTCAAGAATAACTTTTTCTTCCCTTTCATTTCTTACTCCTTGTAAAAGCTCACCAAAAACTGCGCTTACACCCACAATACTCCCCGATTCCAGAAATTCAGAAAATTTTTTGTTTGTGTCAGGATTGGACTGTCTGAAATACTCAATCCATATTGAAGTATCAGCTATTATCAAGATTCTCTATTTTGACTACGCACCTTATCTGCTGTGAACCCGTCTTTGAACTGGAGAGGTTTATCTTTTAATTTTTGAATAGACTTTCTCATTCGCTGATGTGAAATATAGTCCTGAAGGGCAATCAATATACTTTCAGTAATGTTTTTACCACCACTCAGCTTTTTAACTTCCTGGATGATTTCATCTGGCAATAAAGCAGTTACTTTCATATGAATATCAGTTTAAGTGTAAATATACGATGCACTATCGTATACTTTAAATGTTTTTTTCCATCCTTTAAAAAATTTTCATTGTTCCTGTTATCTTGCGCCCAATGGAAAATTTTGTTGTATCAGCACGTAAGTACCGCCCATCAGGGTTTGATGAAGTAGTAGGTCAGGAGCATATTACCACTACACTCAAAAATGCTATAGACAACAATAAACTGGCCCAGGCTCTCTTATTTTGCGGTCCGCGTGGAGTTGGTAAAACTACCTGTGCCCGTATTGTGGCGCGCCTTATTAACGGTTTTGAAGAAAAACAGGAAACAAACTCCCTGAACATCTTCGAGCTTGATGCAGCTTCCAATAACTCGGTAGAAGATATTAGAAACCTGATTGACCAGGTTCGCTACCCTCCTCAGTTTGGAAAATTTAAAGTTTACATCATCGATGAGGTTCACATGCTTTCCAACTCGGCATTCAATGCCTTTTTGAAAACGCTGGAAGAACCTCCATCCTACGCTATTTTTATTCTGGCAACAACTGAAAAGCATAAGGTAATTCCTACCATTCTTTCGCGTTGTCAGATCTTTGATTTTAATCGGATACAGATCAGTGATATTGCCAATCACCTGAAAAAGATTGCCACGCATGAGGCCATTCCAACAGAAGATGAAGCGCTTCACCTGATCTCACAAAAAGCCGATGGTGCTCTTCGTGATGCATTATCCATTTTTGATTTGATGGTAACCTATGCTTCCGGCAAAGGTGTTACATTCAAAAATGTTCTTGACAACCTGCACATACTTGACTACGATTATTATTTTAATGTAGTTGATGCATTGCTCACACAAAATCATACACAGCCACTTATTGTATTGGATGAGATTCTTCGTAAAGGATTTGACGGACATAATTTCATTGTAGGTTTAAGTGAACACTTACGAAATCTTCTGGTTTCTCAGGATGCGCGCACCGTGCAATTGATGGAAGTACCTGATAGCGTTAAGAAAAAATATATTCAGCAGGCACAAACATCAGCACCATCGTTGTTATTAACGTGGCTCAACATCGCCAATCAGTGCGATATCAATTATAAGGGCAGCAAGAACCAGCGTCTTTCTGTTGAATTGGCTCTCATGAAAATGTCTCATGTTAGCTCTATTTTGCCGCTGCAACAGTTGAACCATTCGTCGGATGGGTTAAAAAAAAAATTAGTGTAGAGACTGAAGAAGGGCCATCAGAGACTTCTGAAGAGATTGTTGTTAAAGATTCAGTGCAGGAGAAAATTAATCCTCCTCTTCAACAAGCAGTAACAGAAACAGTCAAGGAAGTTAAGGAAGAATCAAACGGACTTGAGGCTTTCTCATCTAAACCTGATTATGCCAATAAGTCAAGATTCAAGACTGCACCAAAGACCACTGTTAAGCTCACTGATCTTTTAAAAATAGATCCAAAGAAAGATCAACAAGCTGATGCTGCTGATCAGGCACCTGCTCTGAATGAGCCTTTTACTCCTGAACAATTACAACGCGTCTGGAATGAGTTTGCAGAGCAACGACGAATTTATCAGGCAGAATATCAGCTGCTCTCACAACCTTATATTTTAAAAGAAAAACAAATTACCGTAACACTGCATCATCCGGTTCAGGAGACAATGCTGAATAATCTGAAGAGCGAGTTAACCACCTTCATCCGTGAAAAGTTAAAGAACAACTTCATTACCCTTACTTCGCAACTTCAAGTTATCGACGATAAGAAAGTCATCTATACAAGTCGTGAAAAGTTTGAATACCTGGCAAATAAGAATCCGATTCTTAACGAATTAAAAGACAGACTCATGCTTGACACAGACTTATAAGATTTAATTCTTATTGTGTCCGTGTCCATTCACCATATCATGATAGGTCAACACATCATGACGACTAAGTTTCCCCTTTAGTATGCCCATGTGAATGAGTAATGCCATGGTTATCATAACAAAGATTACGATGTAGCCCACATGCAGAAACACGAGGTTGTAACTTGAACTTCCGTAGGCAATAATATCGTATCCAAACACAATCACACCAAGCAGAAGACTTACAACCAAGAGCCAGGCACCTTTTTGTTCAAAGAGAATAGCACGTATAACAATCACCGCACCATACACAATTGTAATTCCGGATACGGTAAGATATACTGATACCCAATGTGAAAATGTATAAGGCAATGTGAATAATGTAAACAAAACAAAAAAGATATTTATGCCCACCAGCATATACGTAAATATCTGCTTTTGAATATTTTCAAACAGTGTATTAAGGAAGAGTATCGCCCAGATGCTTGCGCTATAGAGTGTGAGATATTCAATCCTCACTAACAAATTCCAGTTAAACCCGGGAAACAACATGGCGATAGGATAAAGGTTTGAAAAACCTGCACGAACACACCATGTTAAACAGAGAAGCGAAAAGTAAAGAATAACTTTTCTGTTTCGCTTACGAAGATAAAGTGCTAAAAAAACGATGCCTGCAATAAACAACAGAATCAATTCTGCCATGTTACTTCCAAAAGCTAATAACTTATGTTGATTTATTTTAGCAGGTGCGCCAAGCAGTATAGCATCTTTTGAACCTCCTTTATAATGATGAAAGTTTGCCAGTTGCAATACCAGGCAGAGTGTATCATTTGTGACATTGAATGATGCCGTTTTATAAACCCATTGTGGTATAGCATCTTTATGACTAGTGCCAACCTTGCCTGTTGATGCCACCAGCTCTCCGTTAATCCACAGGTTGTAGCTATTATACATTTGTGGAATTTCAAGCGAAAGAGTATGTACGGAGTCTGCTACAATAATTTTAAGCTGGTAGGTACCAAAGCCGATACCATCATGCTGAACATTACTCCAGAGCTCAGGAAAATTACTGATCACACCTTCATTCAAACCACATTCATTCGGGGGAAGCAATTTATCTTTATAAAAAGTCCATTGCCCTGAAAGTGGAAGTCTTTCTTGTTCAAAATTCCAGTGTGTCGCATCAAGATACCCATATTCAGCTTTAATCTGTCCATTCGATCGAAGTGAGATTAGAAGTAGAATACAAGCGAAAAAGGCAAATATTGCCCCAGTCCTCGTTATCATAAAAACAGGTTGTTTGGTTAAAATAAACTGAGTGGGGGGGATAAAACAGAATTAAAGGCTCCATGATAGACTCTCATGAAGCGCCTCTAAAACAGCAATACGTTGGTTTCTAATCGGAGTAAAATTATAAAAAGAAAACTTATAATCAGATGGGTACCTTAAAAATTGGCATTATATAATAAGCGTTTAAACAACAATAAAACGAAAAAATGCGTTTCCGTTAAATTCTATGAGATGGAGGTAACCACCTTGTATTTTCAGTTGAGAAAATATATTTCAGGAAGTATACTTTTGGAGCAAATCTATGTGATTCTATCTTTCATCATCAGGCACAAATAGCCCCCAGCCATCACCATCTTTAGACGAACTGCTTTCAAAACCTTGTACCCATTCTTTAAAAAGAATTCTGAATTCTTCGATCTCATCTCGGAGCAATTGGAGATACGCCTCATCCAGCGACGTCAGGTAGGCAACTGCCGATGTCTGCGTAAATAAACTACGGGCATGGAGCTTAATGACTACGGCATTTTCCATTTTCAGTATATAATCGTCCATAGCCTCTGCCCCAGCAATCTTCACGGGTATCATGGAGCAATCTTCAAGCATTATTTCGCGATAGGGCGCAGCTTGTTCATCTTTGTCAAAAGTATCTGTGATTCTTTTTGTCAGATCGTATATTTCAAGTGCCTTCTGATAAATCGGAAGTGCTTCCAGCTTCTTACGATCTTCATCCGGATCATAGTCATCATCATCTTCTTCACTGGAGTCATCGTCTTCCCACATATTCGTTAATGGTTAATCGTTAATGTAGTTTATGATTAATAAGGTATATATCAAAACAAACCACCTGATCTTCTTCTTGACCGGGTTGATCGTGCTGGTGTTCCAAACAGCATACCAAATACACCGCGAACCAACTCCTTCCCTACCTGCTTTGCTATTGGCGATTTGAGTACTTCTTCGAACGCTGATTTTTCTTGCTTAACACGACCTGTTGATGATGCTTTACGACTTACTTTTTCTTCCTTTATCGCCTCCTGTTCTTCATCATACTGCTTCATTCGCTCGTTTAAAATTTCGAAAGCACTCTCAGGATCAACTGATTCTTTGTACTTAGCAAACAGCGATGAGCTATTTAAGAGTGACTGATATTCATCTGGCGATAACGGTCCCATGACAGAAGCGGGCGGACATAAATGTGTAACAACGGTTTCTGTTGGTACACCATTATCATTTAATACCGTAATGAAAGCCTGCCCTGTGCCCAACTGTGTAAATTGTTTTTCAAGATCATAGAAATTTGATTTAGGAAATGTCTTGATAGTTTCACGCAAGGCCTTTGCATCGTTGGGAGTAAATGCACGAATAACATGATTAACACGATTACCTAATTGCGATAATACTGTTGGAGGAATATCCTGCGTTAACTGTGTACAAAAGAAAATACCAACACCTTTTGAACGCACCAGGCGAATGACCTGCTCGATCTGTTCCATAAAAGCCTTTGATGCATCTTTAAACAACAAGTGTGCTTCATCCAGAAAGAAAATTAGTTTCGGCTTATCTAAATCTCCAACTTCAGGTAAGGACTGATAAATTTCGGCCAGCAACGCCAGCATAAATGTTGAAAATACCGCTGGCTTATTTTGCATGTCAGCAACATTCAGCAAACTGATTACACCACGTCCATCTACTTTTTCAAAGAGATCCTGAATATCAAATGATGTCTCGCCAAAAATCTGATCAACACCTTGCTGTTCTAAAGCAACTATCTTTCGAAGTATCGTTCCCGCTGTAGCGGATGAAATCTTTCCGTACTCGCTTTTTATTTCTTCTGCGCCTGGTCCTTCACTTAAATGACTGAGTAATTTTTTCAGATCACTGAAATCAACTACAGGAAGTTTCTTGTCATCAGCATATTTAAAGATCATGCTAAGCACACCAGACTGCGTATCGTTCAACTCTAAAATCTTGCTCAGCAATACCGGACCAAACTCAGTTACTGTAGCCCGCATTTGCGCTCCAAGCTTTCCTGTTAAGGAATATAATTCAACAGGAAACGCTGATGGAGAATATGTGATACCCAAAGCACTCGCACGCTCTTTGATCTTATCATTGGGCACACCTTCTTTAGATATGCCTGAAAGATCACCTTTCATATCAGGCATAAACACTGGCACGCCTGCTGCCGACAACTGCTCGGCCATGAGCTGGAGCGTTCTCGTTTTACCAGAACCCGTAGCGCCTGTCACCAGTCCATGACGGTTCATCATTCGAAGAGAAAGATTTACATGTGCTTCTCCTATAACTTCACCATCTAAAATACCTGCACCCAGATAAATGGACGCACCTTTATTTGAATATGATTTGGTAATGGCTTCAATAAACTCTGCCCTGGCCATAGTGTGATATGATTTTACAGATGTGATTTTACTTAAAACAATCAGGAAGTGAAAGTAAATACTAAAAACAAAACACCTCGTTTTGCGAGGCGTTTTATTATTTACAGTTTAACTACTTGGGCTCTACGTAATTCTGGAATGTATACAGGAAGCCCAGAGTAAATGTCTGGCTCAATTGGGCACCACTGCTCTGATCATAATCATATAACAAAATGCCGCCAAGGCCGACGTTAATATATTTATTTACTCTGGCTGTTAAATTTATATCCAGTCGATGATCGATTGTTTTTAAAGCAAGTGTTTCATAGTTGGCATACATGACATAACGCCATTTGAGGCCAATATTCTTTGCAATGTCTTTATTGAACTCAGCCATAAGTTGAAAGGCCAGCCACTCCAATCTCGTGGTCTTCGTTGAATCTACACCATAAGGTTTAGGGTCAACTGATTTAGTAAATCGTGTTGGATCCTGAACGATGGTAAGACGTGGAGAAAATGGTGATATTCTTACTTTGAAATAATCTGTTGGATGATATTCGAGACCCCACGATGAGGTAATGAATGCTGGCGCCAGAAAATCAGAAATCTGAACCTTCGTATTGTCATCATTGTATTTATATCCCTGCGTAAATTGAGATGCAAAATTGAGAGATGTATAGAGATCCCATTTCTTATTGAGACTATATCCATACTTGGTGTCCAGAAAAATACGATCTGTTGTTTTACGATATCCCTGCCCTTTATTATTAACAAAACCAAAAAGAAGATCTATCTCATTATCCCATGAGTTACGATTCTTCTTATAATTTGCTTTGTAATTAAAAAGGCTGTTCAGGCCAATGGAGTTAACACCTCCAGCTTTCCAGTTTGATGAGAAGGATGCCTGATTGACATTAATTGCAAAATTCAATTTAGTCTTCCAATACTTTATCGAATCCACGCCCTGCGACTTTGCCGAAAATACAACAACCGAAAATATCAGGGATAATAACGTTACTTGGAGTGAATGTGATTTCATCGTTCAGGGGTTTTAAGCATTAAAAATAATGTCAAAAACCTGAACAATGAAAATTAAATGTTGTTCAGCTTGATTTCATCCAGCGCCACTTCTGTTAATGGCTTGGTGATGAACTTAATAACGTGGTTATTGTTGACAATCTTATCAATATCTCGCTTGTTATCTGAACTTGAAAGAATAATCACTTTGCATTTATTACGCACCAGTTCGTTAAACTTCTCAAACTCATAGAGAAAAACAAACCCGTCTACAATGGGCATGTTAATATCTAAAAATATCAGACTTGGTAGATTCTCTGCCTTATTGGCGTTCTCGCGTAAATAATCCAAAGCTGCTTTTCCTGATCCTTTAACTTCCACGCGCTTTGCGAACTTGGTGATTTCAATGATACGCTTGCTGATAAAATTATCAGTGTCGTTATCATCTACAAGCATTACAAGGTCTATGGCTTTGGTCTCTGTTTGCATTAACATTTGATCTAATTCAGTTCTTCACATTCTATTTCACGTTGTACAAAAATATCCTTTTTTGTAAAATTTAGTAGTACTCAGGTAAAAATTGAACGCTTACGTAATAAAATGTTAGAAAAAGTAAAAAATAAATAGGTTACTTCCGAATAATTCGAAGTTTATCACCCACACTTACACTAAAATCCTTCTTTCCATTCCAATCCATCAATTCTTTTATCGTTACTCCATATTTTCTGGCTACACTATAGAGTGTTTCAGTCGATTTCACCTCGTGTATAATCTCTTTCGGCTGTTGTACAACTTCGGGGTCTTTGGTATCGGCGGTAACTACCTGACTATCAACTAACTTTAAAACCTGCCCAGGTTTTATACCTTCTTGTAAGTTCAAACCATTCCAATTCACTAAATCCATCACACCTACTTCATTCTGTTTAGCAATTGAATAAAGAGTTTCACCGGCTTGTACTATATGCTGAGTCTTCTTAACCGTAATCGAAAATACGCTGTCTTTTTGAATCAATTCAGCATTATTCTTTGAAATTACTTCTTCTGGCTTTCCTATTTTTAAGGTATCCTGTAACACTGGTGCAGCAACTGGAATTTCTACAGGCTTTTCTACCTGTGCTACTGTCTCTTCAACCTTCTTTTCTACAATAACGCTTTCAGATTGAGGATTAGCGGTCCAATTAAATGTTTCATCGTGCTCTACTTCAACAAGTTCTCCCACAGGCTCGATGTTTCTGGCATCTTTAGGTCTTTTGGCTGTGAGCCACAAAGTTTCGCCAGGTGTAACTGTATTGCCTTCTAACCTGTTGTATCTTCTCAGCTTCTTCAATTGAACGCCATGCTGTTGACTAATCATCCAGAGATCTTCACCTGGCATAACTTTATGATATGCTTCACTGGCTCTCGCTCTTTTTTTACGAACAAAATAGGGTTGTCCTTTCTTAACCTGATCACTTATTGAAATATCATTCCAGAGTAGAAAGTCTGAAAGCTCAATTCCTGCCCGGGCAGCCAATTGTGTTGATGTCTCACCTTCAAGTGCAATAATGGTAACAAGGCCATTAATCTTTACTGCTTGTGAAGCATTGATTCTGTTAATAGGCGTACCTGCTGTTGATGGCTTTACAACACCTGTTGACGCTGTGTATACATGCAATTTTATTTCTCCCCCATCACCAGGTTTAGGAATCAAAACTACATAAGCTCTGTCATCTGGAATGATATCTGATTTAACCCATTTGTTATAGGTTCGAAGTGAAGCTTCGTCTAATGAATTTTCTGTAGCAATATCAGCCAATGATTTTTTAGTTGACGTGATGTACGTGCTAATCTGTAATTGTCCAGGCCCGCTAACAGCATCTTCGAATGCAACCTTATGTGCCAGAAATTTCTTGACATACCAATACGTGTTGCTCGTTATTTCCATGTGACTCGCACCACTCTCACTATCTTTTACTGATTTTAACACAGCCCCCGCTCCCATCTGATATGCTTGCAAAGCGTAGACCCAGTTGTTGAAATAGAAATTATTCTTCTTGATGTATTTAGCTGCACCACGAGATGCTGATGCAATATTCATTCGTTCGTCAATCTGCTTATCAACCCGAAGTCCCATTTCTATGGCTGTGAAATCTTTGAACTGCCAGAAGCCAACGGCATTTGAAGGAGACACTGCATCGGGTATCAATGCACTCTCCTGAAGTACAAGATATTTGAAATCTACCGGAACATGCTCTTCTTCAAAAATCTTTTCAATGATGGGAAAATATGTTTTAGCCCGCTCTGCCTTTATTGTAAAATGCTTTGGAGATAGTGTAAGAGCGTCAACATCTTTTTGAATCTCGCGCCTGGCATCATCACGGATGGTGAGTGTTATACCAGCAAATTGCATTTTATGAGGAACTTGTGGTGGCTGGGCTGTTACCGTAAACGACAAGCTTATTCCAATAACAACTAACCAAAATACGTTTTCAACTTTCATGAAGATGACATTAAAAAATGGCAGCCTATTTATTAAACTCCGGCGTGTTAGTTTGGAGTGCAGTGCTCTTCAGGTTACAAAGATAACTTTCTTATCATCATAATACCATCCCTTACCGGAAGCAAGACATTTTCAACACGTTTATCATCCTGAATTTTTTTATTGAAATCAAGAATAGCTTTGGTGTCTTTATCGGGCTTTGTATCCAAAACCTTGCCACTCCACAATACATTGTCTGCTAAAATAATGCCGCCCGGTATTACCTTGTCAAATACAAGATCATAGTATTTGGCATAATTCTCTTTATCTGCATCTATGAAAACAAGATCAAATTTTTCGTTGAGTGTTGATATGACACGTGCGGCGTCAT
>DATJHZ010000453.1:0-17235 GCA_035493595.1 Cyclobacteriaceae bacterium
AATTGCAACGTTACGTTACCTGGAACGGAAATAGAATACCTTCCCTCTGCGTCAGTTGCGGTACCATTAGTGGTTCCTTTTATAATCACATTTACGCCAGGTAAAGCTGTACCATCTTCAGCAGAAGTTACTTTGCCTGAAACAGATCGTTCTTGTGCAAGCACTTGCCCGATAGCAATGGCAAAGCAAAAGAGAGTTAATAGTAGATTTTTCCTCATATCAGTTTAGGATTTGTAAAAAAATAAGACTCCACCTCACGTTTCCTTCGCGCGATGTTATGTCAAATCTCCCAAAAGCATGAGCTAAAAGAATGACCTATAAAAAGGTATATTGAATAGTGCTTGATTAACCCTTATTGGGTTAAATTTTATAAGAGCTATAAAAAAATAAAACCCCCTCCGCCTGAGGGGGTTAAAACTTTCCTGCGACGTGTCGCAAACATTAACCTAAACATTATAAAAGAAAATTCTATAGGTATGACGTTGCCAGGGTGAATAAGGTTTTACACGTCTTTAATTTTTTTATTCTTTTTATCAAATCAGTTTTTCAAGATTGGCTTTTGCTATGGCTTCTGATTTACTGTTAACCTGAAGTTTTGAATAAATGTTTTTGATGTGAGTTTTGGCAGTCTCTTTTGAAATGAAAAGTTCTTCTGAGATTTGTGTATATGTTTTGCCTTCTGAAATAAGTTGTAGAATTTCTGTTTCTCTTTTTGTAAGTGGTGAATTAGGATTTACATGAAAGTTATCGATAACCATTCTGGCGATGCGGCTACTCATGGGAGCGCCACCTTTCATTATTTCTTCCAGGGCGGTAAGTAACTCCATGTAATTAGCGCTCTTGGTTATGTATCCCGAGGCGCCAGCTTTCAAAGCTTCAAAAACAAGCTCACTGTCTTCATACACAGTAACCATAATTACATCGATATGGGGGCTCTTATCTTTGATTTGTTTTGTACCCTGAATGCCATTCATGCCTGGCAGCTCAATGTCCATCAAAATAATTTCGGGTTTGTCCCTGTTTATGTTTTCGATGGCCTCCTCGCAATTGCTATACGAATTGACAACTGTAAATTTCTGAGAACTGTTAACGATAAGCGTGAAGCTGTTTCGGATCTCCTGGTCATCTTCAACGAGGAGTACTCTTTTTTTAAAGGGCAAGGCCATATTTCAATGTTTTAGTAAGCTTGAAGTTTAGTGTGATCTTTGTTCCTTTCTGAACTATACTGCTTATACGTAGAATAGCATTAAGTCTATCGGCTCTTTCACGAATATTTTTGAGGCCGTTCATTTTTTCTACATTACCAGCATAAAAGCCGACACCGTCGTCTTCAATAACTAACTGAAAGTCCGACTGCACTCGCAGTAAAGACAAAGTAACATTATTGGCCTGTGAATATTTGAAAGCATTGGTCATTGCTTCTTTAAAAATAAGGTTGGCCTCGCGGCTAAAACCATAGGGCAACTTTATTTTTTCTTTAATATCATTATAGGCACGAAACTGAATGCCCTTCTCTTCAAAGAGTTTTTCGCCAAAGTCTCGTATGTGAATAAATAATTTAGAGAGTTCATCATTAACCGGGTCTATAGCCCAGATAAAATCACGGGTACCACTGTAAAGATACTTTGCAGAGTCTTCTACCTTATTGTATAACTCTGAATGATTGAAGCCGCTTTGCCCGTTAAGCTTCAGCAAACTTACATAGTTGATAATGCGGGTTAACTGGTTGCCCATCTCATCATGAAAGTCGCGGGCAATTTCTTTGCGAAGAGACTCTTGTTCTTCTGCCCGTATTCTTTCCATAAGAACTGCCTTCTTGATGCGTTGCTTAACTCGCGCATAAAGTATCAGTGTAACCAAACCTGCCAAGGTTATCAATGCCCCTATGATGAAGCTGGCTTGTAGATAGAAAGGTGATTGTATTGTGAAAGCGTATGCAATCTGGTTGGTACTCCAGGCTCCATGCCTGTCAGTAGCCATCACACGAAATACATAGTCGCCTGGTGGCAAATTGCCATAGGTAGCCTGGCCCATTGCTGTTGGTTGTGACCATGCTTTATCAAAATTCTCAAGGAAGTATTTGAACTTGATAGATTTAGAATGACTCTTATCTACTCTATTAAAATTAAATGTAACATGATTTTTGTCTGTAGGTAGCGACAGATGATGGGGGATCTTAAAAAAACCATACACACTGTCTGCATAATCCCGGGCTTCATACTCACCGTATAAAATTTCTATATCGGTTAGATGAAGATTAAATGAATTCTTGCTCTTGTCAGCTCGTCTTAAATCGTTGAATAGATAAACACCATCAACAAGACCAAAATATTTTTCAGTAGGACTTATGTGAAATGAATTTTGATTTGTCTCTACGCCGAGCAATCCGTTTTCATAACCGTAATGAATATTTTCAATAATTTCATAGTGCGCGTTTAACTTGATTCTGTTTATACCTTTTTCAGTACCAACCCATAAGTAATCTTTCTCATCGGCTGCTACAAAATATATAAAATCAGATGCAAGACCTTCTCGCGTAGAAATTGATGATTGCCTACCTGTTTGGGGATTGAACAAAACCATACCAACGCCGCTGGTTCCAGCTACAATCAACGAGTCTTGATAAGAACTCATGGAGATAACGTAGGTGTTCTCAATGCCCTTGATTTTAAGAGTGCTTACTTTCTGGTTCTTAATTGTCTGTATGGCACTTTGATTACCTAGAAATAAAGTCTTGTAATTTTTTGAGTAGTACAAAGCCATGGGGTAATCTGCAGTCAATCCATCTTTTGTTGTATATTTCCTTACCCACTTGTCATTTTTATAAAAACAAAGTCCATCTCCCGTAACAGCCCAAAGCCCATCGTCTTCATCAAACTTAAGGCACCGAACAAAATATTTCTCCTGGCCATTTTCAGTTGGTATCCAATTAAAATTATCCTTCACCTTGTCATATTTGCCAAGACCTCCTTTGCTACCAATCCATAGGTTGCCCGCATTATCTTGCACAATAGAATTTATACTATTTCGATAGGGCATGGATGGCGATGTTTTATCAAAGTATGATTTCACTTTGCCCTTATTAATTTTCCATAACCCCTTGGTCATCGTACCCATCCAGACAGAGCCTTCATTATCCTTAAGTACGGACATAACTCCTTGTACATGGTCTGGGCTCCATCGATCAAAATCCTGAATAAAGTATTTATACAAGCCATTGCCACTTGATGCAAACCAGGTGTTGTTTTCGGAGTCCAGGAATACCTGGGTGATGGTTACATCATGAAGAATGGTGTCTCTTTTAACAACGCCGTTAATGAGTGACTCTTTTATCAAGTTAGGCCCGAGGTGTGTCCAGAAAATATTTCGCTTCTCATCGTAGAGATAAACTCTGTTGGTAAGATCGAAACCGAGATTTGCTTTTTGTATGGTTTTAGTTTTCGGATCAACCAGGTAGTTGCCATACTGACTCTGTACCAGGATCTGGTTTTTATAATCACTTAATGAGAAGATCTTACCCAATTCAACTGATGGAATAATTTTGCTGATGCTGTTTGCAGATTGAATAACGAAACTGCTGTCATCAAGAACGTAACACGCATCACCTTTTTGAGAAAAATAGAAACGTATGACCTCTCTTCCTTTTACAAGAGATTGGGGCGCATGCAATGAATCATTATAGATCTTGCTCAGCCTGCCATCCATGGATATTAGAAATGTAGTATCCTCTAATGAAAATATGCGATAGAAGTTGCGAGCTGGATTGCTATGGAATTTTGTAAAGTGAAGACCATCAAATCGTGTAACACCTCCGGGATGGAGTGTCCAGATATTCTCTTTCTTGTCGATTAATATTCCCCAGATTTCGCTTTCGATAAGGCCATCGAGGGTATTATACGTTTTAAACTCACGTCCATCAAAACGGGCTAAACCACCGCCTTCGGTTCCCATCCAAAGGTACCCGTTCTTGTCTTCGGTTATGCCTACTACCTGCGATTGCGGCAGTCCATCTACGGCAGTGTAATTGCGGAGTGTATAATGAAAATCTTGCGAGATCCCCTCAACCAGCACACACAGTAAAAGCCCTATTATCTTAAGCTTCTTCATCATATCAATATGCAAAGTAGGTGTATAAACGAAAATACGTAATCCCCCGGATTGAGGTATTATTCAATTACAATTACCTGCATAATTTAGACATACCCTCAGGCTTATGAAACTATTGTGTAAACTTTATATCCATTATAAAAATTCTATCGTCATCGTGTTCGGTGATGACCTGGGCAAAGTCTGACAATATGCCTCGCTGATATAAAGAATAAATTTGTATTTTAGGCTCATACATGATTGTGTGATGAAGAATATTCTATTGCTGGTTCTCTTAACAACTACAGCGTGGGCTCAGCCTAAAACCCTTAAAGATTTTTACGATAGAGCTACCGAAGCTTACAAAAAAGGAAATTACCCGCAGTACTATGAAATGATCACGGGGGCGAATAAAATTCACCCGTATCATCAAGGTATCTTATATGAAGTCGCAAGAGCTGCAGCGCTCGTGAACAAGCCTGATGAGGCTATGAAATTTCTGAATAAGGCTATTCATATTGATGCAGATTTCGACATGGCTAATCCTGATTTTAAAAACCTTGTAAATCGTGATGACTTTAAGGCATTACTAAAAGCACAAAAAGATTTAAAGATACCAGTAATACAATCAGACACTGCATTCGTTGTTCACGACAGGCAATTACATGTTGAAACCTTAGCGCCCGGTGAAGTGCCTGGTAAGTTTTATCTGGCAAGTGTACATCAACGAAAAATAGTATCTGTTGATAAAGATGGGAACACTAAGGATTTCACAACATCAGGGCAAGATGGGTTGGCTTCCGTGTTAGGATTAAGGATTGATCCCTACAGACAAATACTCTGGGCTTGCGCATCACCGATGGATGAGATGGAGCAATCAGAAACTCCTGGGCAATCGGCAGTTTATAAGTATGATATAAAAACAAAAAAACTCATTAAGAAATATCCGTTAGCCGATCCAGAGATGAGTTGTGTTTTTGGCGATATGTGCTCCGATCAGAAAGGTGGCTTTTATATTTCAGACAGTAAAAACAATATCATATTTCGCACCAATGAAAGAACGGGAATCACGGACGATTTTTTTACTTCATCTCAATTCTGGAGTATTCAAGGCATTGCTCTCGCGCCTGGTGGTAACTATTTGTTTATTGCCGATTATATAAAAGGAATATTCAGACTTAATGTTGCTACCAAAGAACTTATTCAACTGCCATGGGATGGTGATGGCTCACTAAAATCTATTGATGGTTTATTGTTTTACAAGAACAGCCTTATTGCTATTCAGAATGGTATAAACCCCATGCGTGTAACGCGATATTTTTTGAACGATACTATGGATAAGCTTACCAGCATGATTGTCATTGATAACCATCATCCAGCTTTTAATGAGCCCACCAATGGATGCCTGATAGGTGATGCACTTTATTATGTTGCTAACAGTCAATGGTCAGGCTATGATGATTCGCATGCTATCAAACCAGCTAATCAGTTACAAGATATTGTTATTTTAAAAGCTGATTTAACACGAATTAAATAGCATCATCTTAAATCCAATCACCTTAACAAAGGGTTGAGAGGTTAAAGCATCATGCCATTGATTAAATAAAATAGGTTGCCCCGCTGGGGCAAAAATAAAAACATAATCATTGCTATAGAGAGGTTGCTCCGCTGGAGCAAAGGGTTTGAGGATAGCTAAATGATATAATCAGTTATAGTTGTGACTTTTCATAAACCTTCGGATTATTATATAAATTGAATTTGCATGTCTGAAGATGAAATTCGAGAAGAGTACGCAATCCTGGAGCGCGCCAGGAGAAACCCGAATGCTTTCAGCGCTTTATATGAAAAGTATTTCGACAGGATCTTCAATTATATTTATCGGCAAACAGACGATGAAGACTTAACGGCTGATCTCTGTTCGCAAACTTTTTTGAGTGTATTAAAAAACCTAGACCGTTATCAGTTCAGAGGTGTTCCCTTCTCTGCCTGGCTCTATAAAATTGCCAGCAACGAAGTGAACAAGCACTATCGAAATAAAAAGAGCAGCAAAGTATTCAGCTTGGAAGAAGTGCGGGTTCGTGAGTTGATAGACATGGCCAATGAAGGCTGGGATGAAGAACTGATAGGGCAAATGCTAACCTACCTGAAAGAATTGCCAACCGATATGCTGGAAGTACTTGAGCTTCGGTTCTTTGAAGACAAGAACTTTAAAGAAATCGCTTTCATATTAGACATAACTGAGGGCGGCGCCAAGATGCGAACCTATCGTGCACTCGACAGACTTAGAATGAACTTTAAATTAACGATTACCTACGCCAATGGGACAAAATGAAATACGCTTACGGAGAGACCCTATAAGCGCTGGCAAAATCCACCGCCATCAGAATTATTCTGCATTAATGCGGAAGCATGGCCGGTACCTCAAGCTAAAGAAAATGCTATACGTATTATATGTAGTAATCTTCGTTATCCTGTTTGGTTTGTTGTTTATAGTTATTCACTTACAAAAGAAGCAGGGCAAAACATTGCATCAAACTGAATCAACTACGAACACCAATCCGGCAAATCAAAAATGATATGGTGAATCATTCTGGTAAACATCTATATTCGTACCAGGTAACAACGAATTTTAATGAACACTAAATTATTGATGATGAGCAGTGCACTAACTATGGGGTTAGCTGGCATTGCGGCTTCTTTTCTTCCACACGAATTTTTAAACAGTATGCAAATTGCACCTGTAGGAATTACTCCGGTGCTGGTGCAAATAATTGGCGCCTGCTATCTGGCTTTTGCTATGTGTAACTGGATGTCGAAAGCTAATCTGATTGGAGGTATTTACAACAGGCCGATTGCTATGGCTAATTTGTTGCATTTCGCTGTGAGTGCATTGGCAATCTTAAAGGCTGTAATGGTAAATCAAACCATAACACTATTGTGGATAATTGGTGTGATCTATACCATATTCGCGATATGGTTTGCTATTGTATTCTTTAGCCATCCCATAAAGGAATCGTAGTGTAGAAAAACTCAAAATAATTTTTCTTTTGATTTCTAATTGATCATAAAAAAATGAGATCATAGTCCACCTGTTGCTGATCTATGATCTCATTAACGTGATGGAGTTTGTTTACTCAGCCCACGGTACAAGCTTTGATTTATAATAGTCAATATTCAACGCCTTAAATCTTGGAGCGTGATGGCCGAGACGTACTTTGTACTCATCCCAATTTCTTGATGCAGGTACTGACCAACCTATCTCAGCATATCCAGGTATTCTGGGGAAAGCGAGGTATTCAATATCGTCCATGTTAGTTACAGTCTCCGACCATAGTGGTGCCTCAATGCCGAGTATGTTTTCTTGTGGCAATCCTTCTACTTGTGTGGCAGGGTCCCAGATATAAGCACTATCTACTTCGATATATGCAGCCCAATGCAAGCCAATTCTTGAAAGCGAATCATACTGCATGTCGAGATAAGCTTTCTTTGCTGGTGACATAATTATTTTACTTCCTTTTTCTGCTGCTACTTTTGAATGCTCAGTAGAGTGCCAGTTCTGTACAACAACATCACTGTTGATATCACCTTGAGCTATCTCTTCCCAGCCAACCATAATTTTTCCATGTGCCTTCACCATATCTTTAAAGCGATTGATAAAAGCGATGTAATCGGCTTTTTTTGTTGCTGCAGCTTCATCACCACCAATATGCAGATATGGGCCAGGAGTAATAGCTGAAACTTCACGCATTACATCATCTACAAATTTAAATGTCGCTTCTTTCTCAATACGCAGTGTGCTCCATCCTACAGCAATTCCCGTATATAACTCCGTTGGTTTATTTTTTCCATCCAGAATATTATTGGTCTGCATATCGCCTTTGTAGCGACCTTCTAATGGAACAACAGTTCCGCCATTCAATTCGCCGTACGATGCCAGCGCTGAATTAATATGACCTGGTAAATCAATTTCTGGTACGATAGTCATGTAACGACTTTTGGCATAGGCAACAATGTCAGCATACTGTTCTTGCGTGTAATAACCACCTTTGCCACCACCTACTTCTGTCAAGCCTCCTTTCGTAGCGAGATTAGGCCATGACTTTATTTCAATGCGCCATCCCTGATCATCACTAAGGTGTAAGTGCATAATGTTCATTTTATACAAGCTTACCAGGTCTATATAATGTTTAACTTCTTCAACACTAAAGAAATGTCTCGCTACATCCAGCATTGTTCCGCGCCATGCATATGTTGGTGCATCGTGAATAGTACCGCTGGCAATTTCCCATGGACTTTTCTGCACAGTAGTCAATTCAATTGCAGGAGGTAATAGCTGTCTTAGTGTTTGAATACCATAAAATATTCCGGCTGATTTATTAGCGGATAGCGTAATCAGATCTTCAGTGATTTTTAAATCATATCCTTCTTCTCCCAATGAAGTATCAGTTGCTAGTGTGAGATAGATATTTCCAGACGCAGGAGCACCAGTGGTGGATTTCACCTCTACATTAAAACCTGTAGATGGATTTAATACATCAGCCAGATATTGACCAACATCTTTAAGTTCTTTGTTATCACCTTCAATGTAAATGTTGGTGTCATCTGTAAGTGAGAACGAACTTCCATCAGCTGTTACAGATGTTGGCTTTGGAATAATGTTTTCTTTCGAAAGATCGGTTGTTGGTTTCTTGTGGCATGCTGACATACCAATGCAGATGATCAGCGCCAGAACAGATGCTTTTGCAAAACGTTGTTTCATATTTTCAGTAGATTCTTGATAGAGTAAAACTATGCTTGAAGGTAGAAATTATTTTCAGCATTGAAGTGAAACTATAGTAAGAATGGATGATTCACTGTGTGAATTAGTACTTTCTCTGTGTGTAGTGAAGCACATAGATTTCATTGCAGTCGCACATGTACAAGTTGCTTTGAGATGTGTTATGTGTGTTCATTATGAAATCAGTTTACTAGTCATGTTGCATAATTGATTTAATAGTTAAAATTCTTTGTGTCGAAATCAGGTACACGGCATTCTATACATACAGCATAGTTTACATCCTTAAATTCTAAACCTGTCACTTTATGGAAAACGTAGCACAATCTTCAGTAAAGGGATCACACAACAGAAGAAGATCAAGAACTCACATTGATATGACTCCAATGGTGGATCTGGCTTTTCTATTGTTAACCTTCTTCGTTCTCACAACATCGCTAAATAAAAATTATGTTTTGCCTATTGCCATACCAGAACAAAATGTGCCAGATCCGCCGCCGATATCGGCCAGTAAAGTGCTTACATTATTGTTAGGGGAGAATGACAATATTTATTGGTATCAGGGATATCCAGATCACCCGGTTTCAAAAACTGTTTTCTCAAGTCAGGGTGTTCGAAAATTGCTTCAACAAAAAGGCAAAGAGATTACTCACATGACAGTGTTAATAAAAGCATCAGATAAATCGCGATATAAAAATGTAGTTGATATCGTTGATGAAATGACTATTCTTGGCATTGATCGATATGCCATGGTTGATATTACTCCGGAGGAAAAAACGCTGATAAGTAAATATCAGTGATGAACCTTTTACATTTTAATAATGGAAGAGTATAGTGATGATCGGGTAAAGCCTTTTATCTTTATTAGAGATTCACATTATCAACAACTCTTATGAAAAGAAAAGCAACCGCCGTTTGGAACGGCTCTGGTAAAGATGGCAATGGGCACTTAACCACACAAAGCACTGTCTTAAACAAGACTCAATACTCGTTCAATTCTCGTTTCGCCGAAGGCGTAGGTACTAATCCCGAAGAATTGATAGCTGCTGCACATGCAGGATGTTTTACGATGAAACTTAGCTTCTCACTTGGTGAAGCAGGTTTTACGCCAGGCGAATTAAATACTGAAGGCGTAATAACATTTGAAAATGGCGTTATCACCGAATCTCATTTGATTTTGAAAGCCAAAGTGCCTGGAATTACAAAAGAGAAATTCGATGCCTGTGTAAAAGACGCAGAACTGAACTGCCCGATCTCAAAACTATTGAATACAACCATTTCGGTAGAAGCATCGCTGATCTAGGCTAAATATCTTGTCATTTAGAAAGAGCTTTCCTGATGGAAAGCTCTTTTATTTTGATTCATTCTAAACAATATTTCCTTTTATTTGGATTAATTCTAAATAGAATTTAGGTTTGCGATCTCATTAGCCTACTTATGAATCGCTTTTTACTCGTTTTATTCCTCTTAATTAGTTCAATTGGGGCATATTCCCAGGTTTTAACACACGAAGACTCACTTTCTGCTGGTCTTATCCGCTCTAACAACATAACTGTTATTTCCGGTTACGGACAGGTAAAAGTGCAGTATGATGCCAACTACAAGACGGCTACCGCCAACCTGACCCGAAATGTTCTCTTCCTGGGTCATAAGTTCAACAACAATGTGTTTTTCTTCTCTGAGATGGAGATTGAGAATGCTAAAGTTACCAATGGAAATCCTGCCGGAGAGATTTCTATGGAGCAGCTCTTTGTTAAGTTTAATATAAACCGTGATCTCTACCTGCAGGCAGGTTTGTTCATACCTCGTATTGGTATAATCAATGAAAATCACTTGCCAACAACATTTAATGGTAATGACAGAACTTTTGTTGAGACATATATCATTCCTTCAACCTGGCGTGAAGTAGGTGTTGGCTTGTATGGTAACATGCGCGCAATTCCAGGTTTGAATTATTCATTCGCAGTGGTCAACGGACTAAACTCAAAAGGTTTTGTTAACGGTTTGGGAATACGCGAAGGCAGACAGGAGGGAAGCAATGCAACGGCATCTAACCTGGCGATAACAGGTGCACTACTTTATTATCGTGGCAACTGGCGTTTGCAAACTTCTGGTTATTATGGAGGCAGTGCTGGCTTAACAAAAAGAGTTGCTGACAGTCTTCAACTTCAATCAGGACCTTTCGGAACTCCGGTTTCATTGGTAGAAGCTAATGTACAATATCATAATAACGGAATATCATTTAAAGCACTGGCAACTACGGTTAGTGTTTCCAATGCATTTGAAATTAACCGTGCCTATGCAAACAATACACCAAGTCAAATGGTTGGTGCTTATGCTGAGTTAGGTTATAATTTTTATCGCTTGATTGATCGTACTAGCCAGAAGAATTTTACGGTCTTTGGTCGACTCGAGTATCTCGATATGAATTATAAGATTCCAGTTAATGGCATCAAAAACGGAATCAACAAACAATACTATACTGTTGTGGGTATAACATTCAAACCGGTTAGTGGCGTGATTGTTAAAGCCGATTATGTACTCAAAACTACAGGTGAGCGCAATAAAGAATTAATTGTTACGCAATTCCCTCAACAGCTGCCTTATTATACATCAAGTGGATATTTCAATATTGGCTTAGGCTATAGCTTTTAGATATATGAAGACTCGAAGAGAATTTCTAAAGGACACTTGTACGGCTTGTTTGGGTACTGCATTTCTTGGTTTTACATTTTCACAACTTACGTCTTGCTCACCTTTGCCAATTTTCAAAACCAATTTGGCAAACAGCTCAGTCTCTGTTCCTGCAACAAGCTTCATCGAGTCAAATTTGTTAATCGTGCGCGACTTGCAGGTTCCCTATGATATTTTACTGGTGAAAAAATCGTCTGAAGAGTATAATGCTATTTACATGAAGTGTTCTCACCAGGAGAACCCGGTAACAGCAACGACAACAGGTTTATTCTGCTCATCACACGGAAGTCGTTTCGATCTTGAAGGTAATGTTACCAAAGAGCCTGCACTTGTACCACTTAAGAAATTCAAAACAACTATTAACGATAATCAAATCATTATTGACCTTAAATCATAATTACACAGCAATATGAAAAAGTTTCTCTTGTTCTCTATATCATGTCTTCTTATTACGGCATGCAGCAATAACGATTCAACTACCTCGCAAGTTGATGCCACACTTAATGCAACTATTCTTGATGACTTCTCAGCCAACCTGGCTCGGCCTGTATATTCAGATCTTGCATCAAAAACAAGTACACTCTATGATGAGGTTCTGGCACTTTCAGATGGTGAAGCAACCGATGAAGAACTAGTAGCTTGCCAGACCACCTGGAAAGCAGCTCGCTCAGCATACGAGCAATCAGAAGCATTTTTATTTGGACCGGTAGCAACGGATGATATTGATCCAAGTATCGATACATGGCCAGTAAACTTCACTGATCTTGATAGCCAGCTTAATAGTGAAAATGCTTTTACTGAAGAATATATAAATGAATTAGAAGATGCACTTAAAGGCTTTCACCCAATCGAGTATTTGATTTTTGGTCTTCATGGAGACAAGAAAGCAAAAGACCTTACGGCTCGTGATCTGGAATATTTAAAGGCATTAGCCTTGAACCTAAAGACACTTACAGCTGATCTTAATTCTTCATGGGATCCTTCAACTTCTAATAATTACCATACAATATTTACAACAGCAGGAGAAGGAAGTACTGTTTACACTACACAGTATGCAGCATTTGAAGAATTGGTAAAAGCTATGTCTGGTATCTGCGAAGAGGTAGCTACAGGAAAGATTAAAGATGTTTACGACTCTCAGGATTCTACCCTGGAAGAATCACCTTTTTCAAAAAATTCAATTGCTGATTTTACAAGTAACATCAAAGGTGTTCAGGATGTTTACCTGGGCAAGTATACAGTAGATGGCAAAGGTCTTGAAGATCTGGTTAAGAACTCCAACCTTCAATTAGATAGTGATATCAAAGCGAAGTTGAGCAGCGCTATAGCATCGTTAAATGCAATAACAGATCCTTTTGGAAGAGCCGCTGCATTAACGCAACGCGTGCAGGTGCAAAATGCTATGACAGCTATTTCTGCTCTGCAAACTGAACTTGATGAAAACCTTCTTCCTTTCGTTCAGAAACACGTCAAATAATAATTCAGTAGTCTTAGGATGCGAAAGGATAAACTTGTTGTTAAAGTTATGGTCATTGCCGGCGTACTGCTTTCAGTGTATGCCTGCATTGAGCCAGATGCCCTCACCAATTCGAATTACAGTGAATGGCTTTCAGGTGGTTCACAAACAATTTTTGATCATGGTGTAGGTGCGTTTGGTACATCTTTTCCAACGCTTACTGAAGAACGTCAGCAGGTTCACGAAGTAGGTGATGCAGCATTCAGCAAGACATTTGTGAGTGCACCAGCACTAATTAATCCTGGGCTTGGTCCTATTTTTAATAACGTATCATGTACTTCCTGCCATATTAACGATGGCCGTGGCAAGCCACCGGAGCCGGGAGAACAGATTTCGTCACTTCTTATTCGGATAAGTATTCCGGGAACAGATGCACACGGTGGTCCAAATCCGGTACCAGGTTTTGGTGGACAGCTTCAGCAACGCAGCATTTTTGGAGTTACTCCCGAGGCTTCCGTTACTATTGATTACACAGAGGTTGAATATACTTTTGCCGATGGTGAAACCTATTCACTTCGACATCCAACGTACACCTTAGTAGATCCATATGAATCATTGCCAGCTGATGTTATGTTATCACCACGGGTAGCACCACCGGTTTTTGGTTTAGGCTTACTGGAAGCTATTGACGAGGCCAGTATACTTGCGTTAGCTGATGTAAATGATCTGAATAAAGATGGCATTTCTGGTAAACCAAACTATGCGTGGAATGTTGTTGAAGGTAAGAAGACGATTGGAAAATTCGGATGGAAAGGCGCTAACCCCTCCATTCTACAACAGTCAGCAGGTGCTTATAATGAAGATATGGGTATTACAAATTTTGTATTTCCGAATGAAAGTTCATACGGTCAGCCTCAATACGATAACCGCACAGATGAGTATGAAGTTTCAGATAGTATCCTTCGCTCTGTAGAGTTTTATGTTCGAACGCTGGCTGTACCTGCGCGTCGTGATGCTGATAATACCACCGTGTTAAAGGGTAAACAATTATTTACACAAGCAAATTGTGTAGCGTGCCATACTCCTCAACAGCGAACAAAAGTAAATGTTGCCTTCCCCGAGATTTCGAACCAGGTGATATTTCCCTATACAGACATGCTTGTTCATGATATGGGAACAGACCTGGCAGATAACAGACCTGATAATGAAGCTACCGGTGTAGAATGGCGCACGGCTCCACTATGGGGAATTGGTTTGACTAAAGTTGTTAATGGTCATCAAAACTTTTTACACGATGGACGCGCGCGCACGCTGATGGAAGCAGTGATGTGGCATGGGGGAGAAGCACAAAAGTCCAAAGAATTTGTCGACAATCTTAGTAAGGAAGATCGCGATGCGTTGATACAATTTTTACAATCACTTTAAAGATGGTTAAGGTTCTTCTGGCTGACAATCAACACCTGACAGCTGCAGGACTAACGCACTGGCTTCAAAATCAACAAGGATATCATGTTGTTGGTCTTGCTACGAGCAAAGATGAACTTACTACTCTTCTTCAAAAGCATAAGCCAGAGTTACTCATAGCTGATTATACCGTAAACGGCCAGCTATCCATCGATGACCTCAGAGTATCACACTCATATTCTCCGAATACAAATATTCTGATCCTGTCATCTGATGATGACCGTCAGCGGATTTTGCAAGTACTACAACTTGATGTAAAAGGTTTTCTCACCAAGCAGAGTACCCAGCAGGAAGTGATGTCGGCTATTAAAGCCATTGTTAAAGGAGAGAAATTTTTCAGTCAGCAGGTACTCAACATTATGTTAGAGAGTTCTGCCAAACGCGAAGTGCGGGAGGTTTCACAAGAACTTACTGAACGTGAAAAAGAATTATTAAAGTTGCTGGCCAAAGGATACTCAACACAACGTGCTGCAGACGAGATGAATCTCAGTCCTCATACTATTCATACCCATCGCAAAAACATCATCAAGAAACTCAATATTAAATCTCCAACTCAATTTGTTCTTCACGCCATTGACCTGCGATTGATAACAATTAATTTTTGAGTATTGAACCAGCATAGTTCATAGAAGAAGGTGAACTGTATTGCGATTTCGTAATTCGCAGGAACCGGTGATCCTGATTAGATACCACTGTTTGTAAAGTTAGTTTGCGTATCAGATTGATTTTGTCAATTTGTATATCAACATCAAACCTCCGGTAACATGCAATCCAGAATATTAACTTTCTTGTTTCTTGTATTTCTAAGCCTGTCACTTGTTAAGGCACAAACAACAGCGCCATTGCGAGTAGGCGTTGCAGGTTTAACGCACGGCCATGTTGGCTGGATTCTGGGCTACAAAGATAAAGCAGTTGTTGAAGTAGTAGGCATTGCTGAACCTGATAAAGAATTAGCGCAACGCTACGCCAAACAATATGGCTTTAGTATGGACATTGTTTTTAGTACGCTTGAAGAGATGCTTACCAAAACAAAGCCTGAGGCCGTTACCGCTTTTAATTCTATTGTAGAGCATCTTGATGTTGTGAAAGCCTGCGCACCAAAAGGCATTCATGTTATGGTTGAAAAACCGTTAAGCTTTAGCCTTGATCATGCACGCCAGATGGAAGCATTGGCATTGAAACATCATATTCATTTGCTTACGAATTATGAAACTACCTGGTATGGCAGCAATCATAAAGCATACGCATTAGTGAATGATGAACATGCTATTGGCGACATTCGCAAAGTTGTTGTGCACGATGGTCATAAAGGTCCTAAAGAAATTAATGTTGGTCCAGAGTTTTTAGGTTGGCTTACAGATCCTAAGAAAAACGGAGGTGGTGCTATAATCGATTTTGGTTGCTATGGTGCGGATCTTATCACCTGGTTAATGAAGGGAGAGAAGCCATTATCCGTAACAGCGATAACACAACAAATCAAACCAGAAATTTATCCGAAGGTTGATGATGAAGCAACAATCATTTTAACATATCCACATGCTCAGGGAATTATACAAGCATCATGGAATTGGCCTGTGAGCAGAAAAGATATGGAGGTCTATGGACAAACAGGTTACGTAAATACGATTGATGCCTTGAATATGCGCACTAGAATAAAGGAAAATGAACCAGAGACACAGAGTAAAGCAAACGCTACTGAAGCGCCATTAAGCGATTCCTTTGTATATCTTGCTGCAGTAGTAAAAGGAAATATTAAACCAATAAGTAATGATCTGTCATCACTTTCAATTAATATGACGGTTGTTGAAATACTGGATGCTGCTTTACGATCCGCATATGAGAAGAAAACTATTTACTTATCAAAGTAATAGAATTGCTATTGAATCGTCTTAAGATAAGCCGTTAACTCTTTTTCATCACTGAATTGAACTACTTCAAAACCTTCAGCAACTTGTTTTGATTTACTTTTAATATTAGCCGCAGAGACTTTAGATAATATTTCTGACGGATCTAATAGCTGTGCATGATGAAGAGTTTTTCCGTTGAGGTGCTTGATCATCTGTGGTAGTAACTGATCTAAAACCCATTGTTGCGATTTTACGCTGATGATTCCCATCTTCCGTACATCGGCAACAAATTTTTGAGTTTTCAACAACAGAAACGCTTTAAGCACAGCAGTATTTATCGTTACGAAAAGCTCTTCATTAGGTACCTTACTGATATATCTAAGGAACAATGTATTCAGCGTTTCATCGTAATAAACATGCGCAACGGTGTCTTTGTAATAGTCCTTCATGAGGGATCATCTGATTTTACCGCAAATATAGTTATTGCTATGGAAATCAATATAGATTTTGTTTAGGCTTAACGTTATTAAATCGATGCTATAACAGCTTAAATGGCTAAAAACCAGCGAGCTTTGAAGTAATCATTTCCAGCCTGTATCTTCGTTAGATCATTAAAAGAATAGACAATGGATATATTCAATTTGCCAAATGATATATTTCCGCCAGGTGAGTCTGTAGATGATGATATCATTTTCTGTGACTATGAAGCAAAGACAGGTTCATTTAAAGGGCGAAGCATTCTACATAAAAATGCAATCAGTCTGGTGGTGAAAGGTGAGAAGACCATGCACTTTGCAGAGAAAACTGTTTACATAAATGACAATGAATTTCATTTTCTATCAGCAGGAAATTGTCTTGCTTCTATGAATATTCAACCGGGATTTATAAGAAGCATTCTCGTCTTTTTTGATAAC